>NZ_JAKRMO010000047.1:0-34870 GCF_022346485.1 Brachybacterium sp. ACRRE
GGGGGAGACGGACCATGACGGAGCCGACGGACGAGAGCGTCCCGCGCGAGCGCGGGGCGGGGCGTGGGCATGCCCGCCGCGTCCCGGCGACCCAGGTGAGGCTGCGGCCGCTGCGCCTGGACGACGCCGCCGAGCTCGCGCGGCTCGAGCACCGCAACCGCAGCCATCTGCTCAGCGGCGCTCCGCGGCGCGGCGACGACTGGGCGACCCCGCCCGGGCAGCGCGCCGCGATCGCCCGCATGCTCGCGCAGTACGACGCCGGCACCTGCGTGCCCTTCGTGATCCTCCTCGACGACGACCCGGCCGCACCGGGGCGGCTCGTCGGGCGCATCACCCTCCAGCAGATCGTGCGCGGACCCGCCCAGTGCGCGAGCGTCGGCTACTGGATCGACGAGGCCGAGTCCGGCAGGGGAGTGGTCACCCACGCCCTGCGGAAGCTCGTCGACGTCGCCTTCGAGGGGCTCGGCCTGCACAGGCTCGAGGCGAGCACCGCGGTCGGCAACGAGGCTTCGGTCGCCGTGCTGCGCGCGAGCGGCTTCCAGGAGATCGGCTTCGCGCCGAGCATGCTGCGCCTCGGGATCGCGGGCGAGAGCTGGGCCGACTGCCGCCTGTTCCAGCTCGTCGACTCCCGGACGGACGAGAGCACGGGTGGGTCGGTCGGCGCGAGGGGCCGGTCGGACGACGGGACGAGCAGGTCGGACGACGGGACGAGCGGCACGGACGACGACGGGCCGCGGATCCGCGCCGAGGTGCCCGGGCTCGGCGAGGCCCTCGCGCTGTACGGGGCCGTCGGCTGGAGCGCCTATACCGAGGACCCGCAGACCCTGGGCCGCGCGCTCGCCGGCAGCACGCGCGTGGTCACCGCCCGCGAGCGGGGGCGCCTGGTGGGACTCGCCCGCGTGATCAGCGACGGCGCGAGCATCGCGTACCTGCAGGACGTCCTCGTGGACCCGGACCGCCGGCGCGCGGGCATCGGCCGGCAGCTCGTGCGGGAGGCCTTCGCGCCTTTCGCCGCCGTGCGCCAGCACGTGCTGCTCACCGATGCCGACTCCGGCCAACGTGCCTTCTACGAATCCCTGGGCCTCACCGAGGCTCACGACGTCCGCCCGCCGCTGCGCGCCTTCCTGCGCCTGCGGCCCTGAGCGCGGCGATGCCGAGGACTAGGATTCCCGTGTGAGCCCGGCCCCAGCAGACCCCGAGGACGCCGGCGCACCGCATCCCGCGCCGGCCGACGATGCCGCGGCGAGCGGCGCCGGCGCCGAGCTGCGCCTGGACGGCGAGGAGGCGATGCTGTTCGACCTCGCCGACGCGATCGTGGGGCTCGCCCGGCTGATCCAGGTCTCCGACGTCCAGACCGCGGGCGTCGCGACGCTGACCGGCACCGAGATCGCGGTGCTGCGCTGGGTGCACCGCCACCCCGGCACGACCTCCGGCGAGACCGCCCGAGCCACCGGCCTGCACCGCAGCAACATGAGCGCGGCGCTGCGGGGCCTGGTGAGCAAGGGCCTCGTGCTGCGCGAGGGGGACCCGGGGGACTCACGGCTCGTGCACCTGCGCCTCACCGAGCTCGCCGAGCAGGACAGTCGGCGCATCCGTCTGCACTGGGCAGAGGTCCTGCGCGAGCGCCTCCCGGCGCTCGACGACGAGGATCGCGCGACGCTCGAGCGCTGCGTCGACCTGCTCACCTCCTGGGAGGGGATCGGCCCGCGCTGATCAGCCGCCACCGAGCAGCCCCTCTGATCAGGTCTCGCAGCTCAGCACCCGCAGCTCAGCTCCTGCAGCTCAGCTCTCGCCCAGCGGGAGAACGCTCGAGAGCTCGCGCATCCAGGGCGCGAGGTCCCATCCCTGGTCCGCGACCCAGTCGTCGTCGAAATAGGTGCGCGTGTAGCGCTCGCCGCTGTCGCACAGCAGCGTCACCACGCTCCCGCTCTCGCCGCGCTCGCGCATCCCGGCGATGATCCGGGCGGCGGCCACGAGGTTGGTGCCGGTCGAGGCACCGATGCGCCGGCCCAGCCGCTCGGAGGCGAAGCGGGTCGCCGCGACCGAGGCGGCGTCGGGCACGCGGATCATGCGGTCGACCACCCCGGGCACGAAGCTCGGCTCCATCCGCGGGCGGCCGATGCCCTCGATGCGCGAGCCGCGGCCCTGCGCGTCCTCCGGATCGCCGCTCTCCCATCCCGTGAAGAACGCCGAGCCCTCCACGTCGGCGACGGCGAGGGAGGTGGGCAGGCGGTGGTAGCGCACGTACCGGCCGAGCGTCGCGCTCGTCCCGCCGGTGCCGGCGCCCACCACGAGCCAGCGCGGCACCGGGTGCGGCTCCTCGGCGAGCTGCTCGAAGATCGAGCGGGCGATCGAGTTGTGCCCGCGCCAGTCCGTCGCGCGCTCGGCGAAGGTGAACTGGTCCATGAACAGCCCTCCGCACGCGGCGGCGAGGGCGCGGGCGGCGCCGTCCATCTCGCCCGGCCGATCGACCATGTGGCAGCTCCCGCCCTCCGCCTCGATGAGGGCGATCTTGCGGGCGCTCGTCGCCCGGGGGATCACCGCGACGAAGGGCACGCCGAGCATCCGCGCCACGTGCGCCTCGCTCACGGCGGTCGACCCGGAGGAGGCCTCGATGACTGTCATCCCCGGGCGCAGCCACCCGTTGACCAGGGCGTACATGAACAGGGACCGGGCCAGGCGGTGCTTGAGACTGCCCGTGGGATGGGTGCTCTCGTCCTTGAGATAGAGGTCGATGCCCCAGTCGGCCGGGAGGTCGGGCTTGAGCAGGTGGGTGTCGGCGCTGCGGCGGTCGTCGGCCTCCAGGCGCCGCACCCGCTCGGCGACCCAGTCGCGCAGGGCGGGGTCGGAGCGGTCGACGTCCTCGAGCGCGCCCAGCAGATCGTCCATGGTCACATCGTCCCCTTCGCCGTCGCGTCCGCGCAGGGCGCATCTGGGCCGGCCGCGTCTGCGCCCGCCGCATCTGCCCCGGACACGTACGCCGCGAGGGCCTCCCCGGTGAGGGTCGAGGCGTCGGCGACCAGCTGGTCTGGCGTGCCCTCGAAGACGATGCGTCCGCCGTCCTGGCCGGCGCCGGGACCCAGATCGATGATCCAGTCGGCGCGGGCCATCACCGCCTGGTGGTGCTTGATGACGATCACCGACTTCCCGGAGTCCACGAGGCGGTCGAGCAGCTCGAGCATCTGGGCGACGTCCGCCATGTGCAGGCCTGTCGTCGGCTCGTCGAGGATCAGGATCCCGCCCTTCTCGCCCATGCGGGTGGCGAGCTTGAGGCGCTGGCGCTCGCCGCCGGAGAGGGTGGTGAGGTTCTGCCCGATCGTGAGATATCCGAGCCCCACCTCCTGCATGTGGCGCAGGATCTTCGCGGCCGCGGGCACCTTCGCCTCCGCGCCCGTGAACAGCTCGAGAGCCTCGTCGACGCTCATCTCGAGGACGTCGGCGATGGACGTCCCGCCCAGGCGGTACTCGAGCACGGAGGCCTGGAAGCGCCGGCCCTCGCACTCCTCGCACACCGACTCGACGGTCTCGAAGAAGCCGAGCTCGGTGAAGACCACGCCGGCGCCCGAGCACACCGGGCAGGCGCCCTCGGAGTTCGCGGAGAACAGGGCGGGCTTCACGCCGTTCTGCTTCGCGAAGGCCTTGCGGATCGGCTCGAGCAGGCCGGTGTAGGTCGCGGGGTTCGAGCGCCGTGAGCCGCGGATCGCCTGCTGGTCCACGACGATCGCCTCGGTGCCGCGGGGGAGGGAGTCGTGGATGAGGGAGCTCTTGCCCGAGCCCGCGACGCCCGTGACCACGGTGAGCACCCCGAGCGGGACGTCGACGTCCACGTCGCGCAGGTTGTGGGTGCTCGCCCCGCGGATCTCGAGCGCGCCCGAGGCCTCGCGCACGTGCTCCTTCAGCGGCGTGCGGGCGGACAGGTGCCTGCCGGTGAGGGTGTCGGAGGCGCGCAGCCCGTCGACGTCGCCCTCATAGGTGATGGTGCCGCCCTCGCGGCCCGCGCCCGGACCCAGGTCGACCACGTGGTCGGCGATCGCGATGGTCTCGGGCTTGTGCTCGACGACCAGCACCGTGTTGCCCTTGTCCCGCAGGGTGAGCAGCAGCTCGTTCATGCGGGAGATGTCGTGGGGGTGCAGGCCGATCGTGGGCTCGTCGAACACGTAGGTGATGTCTGTGAGGGAGGAGCCGATGTGCTGGACGAGCTTGGTGCGCTGCGCCTCGCCGCCGGAGAGGGTGCCGGAGGGCCGGTCGAGGGACAGGTACCCCAGGCCGATGCCGACGAAGGCGTCCAGCAGCGCCTGGAGCGACTCCAGCAGCGGCTCGATGCCCCGGGGGTCCAGGCCGGCGACCCAGTCGCGCAGATCGGTGACGGGCAGGGCGCTCACGTCGCCGATCGAGCGGCCGTCGATGAGGGAGGTGCGGGCGTGCTCGGCGAGCCGGGTGCCGTGGCAGTCGGGACAGGTGATGAAGGTGACCGCGCGATCCACGAAGGCGCGGATGTGCGGCTGCATCTGCTCGCGGTCCTTGGACAGCATGGACTTGCGGATCTTCGGGATCAGGCCCTCGTAGGTGAGGTTGACGCCCTCGATCTTCACCTTCACGGGGTCCTTGAAGAGGAAGTCCTCGCGCTGGCGCTTGGTGAAGTCCTGGATGGGGACGTCGTCGGGGAAGAACCCGGAGCCGCGGATCACGCGCACCGTCCAGCCGTCGCCCGTGTAGCCGGGGATCGTGAAGGGATCCTCCGACAGCGATTTCGAGGCGTCGTACAGCTCGGTGAGGTCGAGGTCGCTCACCGATCCCATCCCCTCGCAGCGCGGGCACATGCCGCCCACGCGCGAGAACGTGGTCTTCTCCGCGAGGGTCCTCCCGCCCTTCTGCACCGTCATCGCGCCGGCCGCGCTCACGCTCGGCACGTTGAAGGAGTAGGCGCCGGGGCCGCCCGCATGCGGCTGGGCGCGCTTGGAGAAGAGAGTGCGCAGGTGCGCCGCGGCGTCGGTGATGGTGCCGACCGTCGACCGGGGCCCGCCGCCGAGCCGCTCCTGGCCCACGGTGATCGCCGAGGTCAGCCCGTCGAGCACGTCGACGTCGGGTCGAGAGGTCTGCGGCATGAAGCCCTGCACGAAGGCGCTGTAGGTCTCGTCGATCATGCGCCGGGACTCGGCGGCGAGGGTGCCGAAGACGAGCGAGCTCTTGCCCGATCCGGAGACGCCCGTGAACACCGTGAGGCGGCGCTTGGGGAGGGTCACCTCGACATCGCGCAGGTTGTTCTCCCGGGCGCCGACGATGCGGATCCGGTCGTGGGTGTCGGCGGGGTGCGGGGATGCGCTCATCAGGTCTCCTTCTGCGGGACGCGGCGGGGTCGAGTATGCCGTGCCGCAGGCGCTCCCGCGTAGTCTGCTTCGGTGACCCATTACGACATCGCACTCATCGGCTCAGGCTCCGGAAACTCCTTCCCGGGCCCCGAGCTCGCCGGACGCTCCATCGCCTACATCGACAAGGGCGTCGGCCCCGACCAGGTCTTCGGCGGCACCTGCCTCAACGTCGGCTGCATCCCCACCAAGATGTTCGTGCACACCGCCGACCTCGCCGCGACCCCGGCCGACGCCGGCCGCTTCGGCGTCTCCGAGACCCTGGACGGCGTGGACTGGCCCGCGATCCGCGACCGCATCTTCGGCCGCATCGACCCCATCGTCGAGGGCGGCGAGGCCTACCGCCGCGACCACGAGGACAACGCGAACCTCACCCTGCTGCGCGGCACCGCGCACTTCACCGGACCCAAGGCCCTGCACGTGGACCTGCGCGACGGCGGCAGCGAGGAGATCACCGCGGACACGATCGTGCTGGGCGCCGGCTCGCGCCCCACGATCCCCCCGATCGAGGGGCTGGCGGACGCGCGCCCGCAGACCTCCGACACCATCATGCGGATCGACGCGCTGCCCGCGTCGCTCGTGATCCTCGGCTCGGGCGTGATCGCGCTCGAGATGGCGCACATCTTCTCCGGGCTCGGCGTGCGCGTCAGCCTCGTCGCGCGCTCGGGCCGCCTGCTGCGCGCGGCCGACGACGACGTCTCCGCCCGCATCACCGAGCTCGCCCGCGAGCAGTGGGACGTGCGCACGGACGTCACCACCACCGCCGTCCGCCGCGAGGACGACGGCCGCGTCGTCCTGCAGGGGACGACGACGGGGGACGGCGGCGAGGAGGACGTCGAGATCCGGGCCGACGAGATCCTCGTGGCCGTCGGGCGCCGACCGAACTCCGATCTGCTCGACGTCGCCGCGGGAGGCATCGCCACGGCCGACGACGGCTGCGTGCGCGTGGACCCCTGCCAGCGCGTCCTCGGCGAGGACGGACAGGTGCTCGAGGGCGTCTGGGCTTTCGGCGATCTCTCCGATCCCGTGCAGCTCAAGCACGTGGCGAACCACCAGCTGCGCGTGGTGCGCCACAACGTCCTGCATCCGGAGGACCTCGAGCGCTCGGACACGATGCCCGTCCCGGCAGGGGTGTTCACGAACCCGCAGATCGCGATGGTGGGCCTCACCGAGCGCGAGGCCCGCGCGCAGGGGCTCGACGTGCGCATCGCCGTGCAGGACTACTCCTCGATCGCCTACGGCTGGGCGCTCGAGGACACGACCGGGTTCGCGAAGATCCTCGCCGAGGCCGGCACCGGCAGGATCCTCGGCGCGCACATCATCGGCCCCGAGTCGACGATCCTCATCCAGCTGATCATCCAGGCGATGAGCACCGGGCAGACGGTCTCCGAGATCGCCCGCACCCAGTACTGGATCCACCCCGCGATGCCCGAGCTCATCGAGAACGCGCTGCTGCAGCTGACCGACTGAGGGAGGGCCCTCACCGCTCGACCCGCTCGACGCAGCACAGGACGACGGCGCCGCCCCCGGAAGGGGACGGCGCCGTCGTCATGCGATGGACGCTCGGACTGGATCAGTCGCCGGCCTGGGCGTCCGGGTCCTGGGTGCCGGGCATGCAGGCCGCCAGCGGATCGGCGTCGGCCTGCTTCTCGGCCTCCTTCGAGGCGTCGTCCGAGGACGCCTTCGAGGACTCGGCCTCCGTGGTCGTCGACTCCGTCGTCTTCTCGGGAGCTGTGGACGTCTTCGAGTCCTTGTCCTTCGAGGAGTCCTTCTCGCCGGAGACCGACGTCGTCTCCGAGGCCATCGAGTCCTCGATCGACTCCTTCACCCAATTGTGCAGGTAGTCCCAATCGGGATGCCCGCCCTCGAAGTAGCTGTCGTGGCGGCGGTCCGGCAGATCCACTCCGGGCACGATCGGGTACGAGGAGAACCCGGAGTCCTTGACCCGCCAGCCGAGGTCCACGAAGGCGTCGAGGTCGTCGCTGGGGACGTCGGTCTCGATGTTCGAGCCGGCCACGCCCACGAGCTTCGTGAAGTTCAGGGCGAGCTTGGTGGGATTCGCCTGCTCGGACACGGCGCGGACCATGCGCTGCTGGCGGCAGACGCGGTTGAAGTCCGTCGAGCCCTCGCGGGACCTCGCGTACCACAGCGCCTTGTTGCCGTCGAGCTTCTGCTGCCCCGGGTCGATGTACCCGGTGATCGGGTACTTCCCACCGGTGGCCTGGTTGGTGCCGCCGCCGATCGGGATCTTCCGCTCGACGTTCAGATCCACGCCGCCGATGGCGTCGACGAGGTCGGAGAAGCCCTGGAGGTTGACCATCGCGTAGTAGTCGATGTCCAGGCCCAGCGTCTCCTGGACGGCCCACTCGGTCGCGGTGAGGCCCGGGTCGTCGTCGTTCGGGAACAGGTCCTTGTTGTCGTTGGCCCAGGTCCAGACCGCGTTGATGAGGTTCTGGCCCTTCCCGAAGGCGTCGAAGCCATCGGGGAACTTCTTCTGCGCCACGGTGCCCTCGGGGAAGCGCACGTACTGCAGGTTGCGGGGGATGGAGAAGAGGGCCGTGCGACCGGTCTTGGTGTCGATCGAGGCGACCATGATCGTGTCCGGGCGGGTGCCGGTGCGATCGGCCCCGGCGTCCTGACCGAGCAGCATGATGTTCACGCGCTCGGTGTCCTTCCAGGGATCGCTCGAGCTGAGCTTGCCCGAGCCCCCTCCCGAGCGGAACACGCTCTGGTTGCCCAGCAGGCCCTGCGCGGCGTACACGTACTGCTCGGCGCGGGCGAAGGGGACCGCGACGCCGATGACCATGACGAGGGCGACGATCAGGGAGACCGCGCGACGGCGGCCGTGCAGGCGCTCACGGGTGTTGTGCGCGAGGTTCGAGAGGACCACCTGGAGGATCCACACCAGGGCCACGACGCCGATCGCGACCATCAGGCCGATCAGCACCTTGCGGCTGCTCAGCAGCTTGAGCAGCGTGAGCAGGGGATCACCGGTCGCGTACCAGACGCCCGCGACGACCGCCGCGAGCACGACGATCCCCAGCAGCACCCAGCCCAGCTTGCGCAGCGGGGTCGCGAGCAGTCCGGTGCCGGGGATGAACGAGGTCAGCACGGTCCAGCCGGCCGCGCGGGGGAGCGAGCCGGTGCGGCGATCCCGAGCGCGCGGGCCCTGCCCGTCGCCCGAGCCGCTCTCGCGGCCGTCGTCGCCGGGCAGATCGGAGCCGTCCGACGGCGGATTGCCCGAGCCGGAGCCTCCGCCGGATCCGGCACCTCCGCTGGACCCGGAGCCTCCGCCGGCACCGGCACTGCCGCGCGTGCGCGCCGCGGCGACGCCCGTCGTGGCGGCGGCAGCGCCGACGGCGGCACCGGAGGCTGCGCGGGAACCGCCGCGAGCGTCCTCGGGACCGTCCTGGCCGGCGGCGCTCGGGGACTCCGCGGAGGAGGCGCTGACCGGGCTCTGCCGAGCAGCAGGGCTCGCGGGGGAGGCGACGGGACTCGGCGCGGAGCCGGCTCCGTCCGCCTGCTCGTCGCGGTCCGCGGGGACCGGCGCGGCCGACTCCTCCTCGGCATCACGCGGTCCGAGTGCGGTCACCGACGAGCTCGCGCCAAGCCGCACCGAGGTGCGCGGCGTCTCCATGGGCTCGAGGACGGTGGTCGGAGGCTCCTCGGAGCCTCCGCGCGAACGATCCTGGGACCCCGCGGACGCCGCGGAGTCAGCGGGATGCTCACGCCGTGCGGGGTCGCGGGAGACCACGTGGCTGTCCGCCGCCGACCATGCATCCATGTCGTCGTCGGACTCGCGGCGGGCGCGGCGCGCGCGAGGACGGGTGGAGGGCTCGGCGGTCCCGGACGAGGCGGCGGCCATCTCGGTGCGCTCGTCCCGCGGGGGGCCGGCGCGGCGGCCCCGGGGGCGCGGGGCCGACTCGTCAGGAGATGAGGCGCTCAGCGGGGTGGGCGCGGCGCCGGGCGACGGGGCAGCGGCCGACGGAGAGGGCGCGCGCGACGGGGACGGAGCGGTGGCGGGGGAGGTGTTCGCCGAGGCCGCGGACGCAGCGGATCCCGCGGATCCCGCCGAGGCGGCAGTGTCCGCGGATCCCGCGGAGACGGCGGATCCGGCGGAGGTGGGGCCGATCCAGCGGCGTGCTGTGCTCGCGTCGAAGCCGCCGGAGCGCTCACGATCCTGGCCCGCGCCCGGGTTCCGGGCGGGGCCGCTGTCGGTCTGCTCGTCAGCGCGCCGACCCACATGAGGGCGACGCGAACGGCGACCAGGTGTCTGGTCCGTCATGGCGCACATCCTACGGATGTCCCCTCCGGGCGTGCTCCTCCGGCCGTGCCGGGCGTGTGAAGAAAGGGCGCAGGTGCTGCGTCGGGGTCCCGAGACCCCCGAGGGTGCTCCGAGAACCGGGAGGAATCGGATCATATCCCCCTCGCGCGGCTGCCGGAGCCGCGCGAGGAGGGGCCTCCTGCGCCCCCGACGGAAGGGCTCGTGGGCGCGCGCGTCGGCGTGGCGGGTCTCACCTCGCAGGCCGTCCCGCCGTGCCCGCGGTCCGTATCCTGGCCCCATGCGCCTCATCCACACCCCGCAGACCGATCTCACCTACGACGACTGCTTCTTCCTGCCCTCCCTCTCGTCGATCGGGTCGAGGTTCGAGGTGGACCTCGGCTCGGACGACGGCACGGGCACGACCATCCCTCTGGTCGCCGCGAACATGACCGCCGTCTCGGGGCGCCGCATGGCCGAGACGATGGCCCGCCGCGGCGGGCTCGCCGTGCTCCCGCAGGACCTGCCCGCTGAGCGCGTCGAGGACATCGTGCGCAGCGTGAAGCGCCGCGATCCCCTCGTCGACCACGCGCTCACCCTCGAGGCGCACGGGACCATCGGCCAGGCCCGCGCCCTCATGCCCAAGCGCGCCCACGGCATCGTCGTGGTCGTGGGCGCCGACGGACTCCCGCTCGGGGCGGTCTCGGCCGAGGAGCTCGCGGGCCGCGACGCCTTCACCGCCGTGGGCGACGTGGTCAGCACCGACGTGCTGCGTCTGAGCGCGCAGGACGCCGCCGGCGAGCCCGCGCCGCTGCACGCGCGCATCGCCGCGACCCACCACGAGGCCGCCCTCGTGCTCGAGGAGGACGGCTCTCTGCGCGGCGTGCTCACCGCGCGCGGCGTGCTGCGCTCCACCATCTACGCGCCCGCCCTCGATGCCGGGGGCCGCCTGCGGATCGCCGTCGCGATCGGCATCAACGCCGACGTCGCCGCGCGCGCCCGCGCCCTCGTCGACGCCGGGGCCGACGTGCTCGTCCTGGACACGGCGCACGGTCATCAGGACCGCATGCTCGAGGCGCTGCACGCCGCCCGCGAGGCCGTCGGCCCGCAGGAGTCCACGAGCGTGCGCATCGTCGCCGGCAACGTCGTCACCGCCGAGGCCACGCGGGACCTGATCGAGGCCGGCGCCGACATCGTCAAGGTGGGCGTGGGCCCGGGCGCCATGTGCACGACCCGGATGATGACGGGCGTGGGTCGACCCCAGTTCTCCGCCGTCCTCGAGTGCGCGCGCGCCGCCCGCGAGCTCGGCGCGCGGATCTGGGCCGACGGCGGGGTGCGCCACCCGCGCGACGTCGCCCTCGCGCTCGCCGCGGGCGCGTCCAACGTGATGATCGGCTCGTGGTTCGCGGGCACCTTCGAGTCGCCCGGCGATCTCCACGTCGACGAGCGCGGCCGCGCGTACAAGGAGAGCTTCGGCATGGCCTCCAAGCGCGCCGTCAGCTCGCGCACCGCGGCCGAGGACGCCTTCGCGCGCGCCCGGAAGTCCCTGTTCGAGGAGGGCATCTCCTCCTCCCGCATGTACCTGGCCGACGGGGCGGGCAGCGTCGAGGACCTGCTCGACGAGATCACCGCGGGCGTGCGCTCCTCGTGCACCTACGCGGGCGCGGGCGACCTCGAGGCGTTCCGCGAGCGGGCCGTCGTCGGGCTGCAGAGCGCGAGCGGCTACGCCGAGGGCAAGCCGCTGGCCCAGTCCTGGAGCTGAGCGCGGCGCGCGCCGCCGTCGTCCGTGCGCGGCACCACCGGTTACGCTCGGGGCATGACGACTCTCGTGATCGGTGGTGCCGGGTACATCGGGTCGCACGTGGTGCGACTCCTGCTGGAGAAGGGCGAGCAGGTGGTCGTGGTCGACGACCTCTCCACGGGCTTCCGCTCGCGCACGGAGGGCGCTGACCTCGTCGAGCTCGACGTGACGAGCAAGGACGCCGTGGACCGCCTCGCCTTCCACCTCACCAGCTCCGGCGCGGATTCCGTGATCCACTTCGCCGCCCACAAGCAGGTCGGCGAATCCGTCGCGAACCCGGAGATGTACTGGCACGACAACGTGGGCGGTCTCGCCAACGTGCTCGCCGCCTGCGCGAAGGCCAAGGTCCGCGACGTCGTGTTCTCCTCCTCCGCGGCCGTCTACGGCATGCCCGACGTCTACTCCGTGACCGAGGACCTCGATCCTCGGCCCATCAACCCCTACGGCGCCACGAAGTACGTGGGGGAGTGGATGCTCGCCGACGCCGAGCGCGCCCATGACATGCGCACCGTCGCGCTGCGCTACTTCAACGTCGCGGGCGCCGGCTGGCCCGAGCTCGCCGACACCCTGGTGATGAACCTGGTGCCGATCATCCTGGACGCGCTGGACCGCGGCGACGTGCCGACGGTGTTCGGCGACGACTACGACACCCCCGACGGCACCTGCATCCGCGACTACGTGCACGTCCTGGACCTCGCCGAGGCGCATGTCGCGGCGCTCGACTACCTGCGCGGCGACGACCGTCCGCACCACGTGTTCAACGTCGGCACCGGCACGGGCTCGAGCGTCCTCGAGGTGATCGACGCGATCGCGAAGGTCAAGGGCATCGAGATCGAGCCGCGCATCGGCGAGCGTCGCCCCGGCGATCCGGCGCGCCTCATCTGCTCGACCGATCGCATCCGCGAGACGCTCAGCTGGAAGAGCGAGAAGTCGCTCGAGGACATCGTGCGCTCGGCCGTCGAGGCCCGCGACGCCGCGAACGGCCCGGACGCCGCCGGCTCCTCCTCCGAGGGCTGAGCCCGGCGGGCCTGGGTCGGGAAGGGCTGAGCCGGGCTGGACCGCGCTCGGCAGGACCGGGCCCGGCGCCCGCGCAGACGCACGAGGCCGCATCCCCGCTCCGGGGATGCGGCCTCCGTCGTGCGCGGCCGACCGTGCCTCAGGTGAGGTAGCGGTAGATTGGGTCCTCGGGGTCGATGCGCTCGATCTGCATGTTCGAGGTCGCCATCCGTGAGAGCAGCGGCTCGAAGTTCTCCTTCGCGCCGAGCTCGATGCCGACGAGCGCGGGCCCCTCCTCCCGGTTGTTGCGCTTGATGTAGTCGAACAGGACGATGTCGTCGTCCTGCCCGAGCACCTGGTCCAGGAAGCGACGCAGCGCCCCCGGCTCCTGCGCGAAGGTGACCAGGAAGTAGTGCTTGAGGCCCTCGTGGACGAGGGAGCGCTCGACGACCTCGTTGTAGCGCGAGACGTCGTTGTTCCCTCCCGAGACGACGACCAGGATGCCGTCGCCCGAGTCCCCCTGCGAGTCCGCGGCGTCATGCGCCGCAGCGGCGGTCCGGTGCGCCTCGGACCTCTGCGCCTCGGACCCCTGCGTCCCGGTGCCGATCGCCGCGGCCTCGTCGGCGCCGTCGGCCCGCACGAGCCCGGTCGCCACGGCCGCCGCGGCCAGCGCGCCCGCGGGCTCGGCGATGATGCCGTCGGTCTGGTAGAGCGCGAGCATCTCGGTGCACACGGCCCCCTCGTCGACCGCGACGAGGTCCGGCCCGATGGCCTGAGCCGCGCGCAGGGTCTCCGCGCCCACGCGGCGCACGGCGGCGCCGTCGACGAACCGGTCCAGGTCGTGCAGGGTCACGGGGGTGCCGTGGCGCATGGCGGCCGCCATCGAGACCGCGCCCGCGGGCTCGACCGCGACCACGCGCACCGAGGGCTCGCGCTCGCGCAGCCAGGTGCCGCATCCGCCCAGCAGCCCGCCGCCTCCCACGGGCAGCACGACGGTGGAGATGTCCTGGCCGTGGTTCTCGCGGATGTCGGTGAGCGCTTCGAGGGCGACGGTGCCCTGGCCCGCCATGATCTGCGGGTGGTCGAAGGGCGGGACCATGGTGGCGCCCGTGCGGCGGGCGTCGTCGGCCGCGGCCTCTGCGGCGTCGTCGAAGGTGTCGCCGATGAGGATCAGCTCGACCCGGTCGCCGCCGAGCGTCGTGATGCGGTCGCGCTTCTGGCGGGGCGTGGTGCCGGGGACGTAGATGCGCCCGTCGATGCCGAGCGCCTGGCACGCGTAGGCCACGCCCTGGGCGTGGTTGCCGGCGCTCGCGGCGACCACGCCGGCGGTGCGGGACGCCGCGTCCAGGGAGTCCATGAACAGGAAGGCGCCGCGCAGCTTGTAGGAGCGCACCACCTGGAGGTCCTCCCGCTTGAGCCAGACCGGCACCCCCGCGATCGCGCTCAGCCGCTCGCTCAGGTGCACGGGAGTGCGGCGCACGATGCCGTCCAGGCGCGCGGCGGCGGACTCGACGTCCTCGGCGGCGAGGACGGGCTGGGGCGTGTCAGTGGCGGACATGGAGTCTCCGGAAGGGGTCGACGACGGACGGGCGGTCGGGGCGGGATCGTCGTGCCGCCGTCCGCACGGGGTGCGCACGTACGGGTGCGGCGCGCCGGCGGAGCGGGCTCGGGACGACGTGGATCCTGCCCCTGCACGGACAGTACGCAGATCTGCGCGAGGGTGCACCCGCGGTCGTCAGGCGGTCACGAGGTGCGGCGCTGGGGAGCTCCGGGACGGCCGGGAGCGGGGCGTCCCGGCGGCCGATGGCGGGCCGGGCGCACGGGGGAGGGGCGCGCGAGCAGGCGCTCGACGTCGTCGAAGACCACCTGGGGATCGGTCTCCAGCAGCAGCGGCATCCCGGAGACCACGGGGATGCGCAGGCTCTGCGGGATCTCGACGGTCGCGATGATGAGGTCGGCGTGGAAGCCCTGGGAGAGCATGTCCATCACCGTGGTGGGCAGGACATGCGCTTGGATGCCCCGGTGCGCGAGGTGCTCGCGGACCTGGCGGGCCAGGTGCGCGGAGGCGGTGACGCCGGAGCCGCTGACGACTGCGATGGTGCGCACGGACGCTCCCTTCCTTCGATCCCGGGCCGCGGTCCGGGCGACGCCGGACCCCGCGCCATGTGGCGCAGGTCACCATCTTGGCACGCGCGGGGCCGGACGACCAGGGGGTCCGAGGGGCGGACCCGCCCGTCGTCCCGGGCGCTCGTCCCGCACAGGGCTCGGTGCGACGCCAGGATCCGGGCCGCAAGGACCTGGGACGCGCCGCGACCCCGGACGGGATCCGTCCGGGGTCGCGGTGGTGATCCCTCGTCCCGCGGAACGGGACGGAGGGCCGATCAGCGGTCGATCAGGAGGCGAGGACCTCGTCGAGGATCGACTCGGCCTTGGTCTCGTCGGTCTTCTCCGCGAGCGCGAGCTCGGAGACCAGGATCTGCCGCGCCTTGGCGAGCATCCGCTTCTCCCCGGCCGAGAGGCCGCGGTCCTGATCGCGACGCCAGAGGTCGCGCACGACCTCGGCGACCTTCTTGACATCCCCCGAGGCGAGCTTCTCGACGTTCGCCTTGTAGCGGCGGGACCAGTTGGTGGGCTCCTCCGTGTACGGCTGGCGCAGCACGTCGAAGACCTCCTCGAGTCCCTCCTTGTCCACCACGTCGCGGACGCCGACCAGGTCGACGTTGTCGGCCGGCACCTCGATGGTGAGATCCCCCTGGGCCACCTTCAGCTTGAGATAGGTGCGCTCCTCGCCCTTGATGGTGCGGCTCTTGACCTCCTCGATCAGCGCTGCTCCGTGGTGCGGGTAGACGACGGTCTCGCCGACGGCAAAGTTCATGTGTATGGCCCCTTTCCTGCCTATGAGTCTATCACGGGAGCGTCTGATACAATCCGCCGCCGCTCGGCAGAACCGCAGGTCGGAGCGGGTGCGAGGGGCAGGGGTGCGCGTCGGTCCGGCCGACATCCCGGGTGCCGTCGCGCATGCCCGGGATCACGCGCCCGCGGGGCTCGTCGTGCCCGGTGACAGGCCCGAGGTGCGCTACCCTGGACCGGTACGGCGTCGCCCTCCGGCGCGGCGTCCCCGATCCCTTTTCCCGTCCGGTCGCCCCTCCGGACGGACATGAACAGGAGTCCCCGTGAAGTCCCTGCGTCGCACCCGCCTCGCCCTCACCGTCGCCGCCGTGGCGCTGTCCGTCGGCGCGACCGGCTGCAGCTACATGAACCCGGTGCAGACGCACGACTTCTACCAGGCGGCGGACGGCACCAACGTCAGCCTCCAGGACTCCTCGAAGAACTTCACCTTCGGCGTGCGCAACGCGGTCGTCGTCGTGAATGACGACAAGCGCGGCGAGCTCCTCGCCTCGGTCGTGAACTACACCGACGAGGACGCGACCGTGACGCTCGAGGGGACGGACGACGGCGACGTCATCTTCTCCCAGCGCGTGAAGGTCCCCGCGAACACCACGATCCAGGTCGAGCCGAAGGACCTCCGCAAGGACCAGGACCCCGAGGAGTCCACGCCGCTCGAGATCGGGGTCGACGACTTCCCCGTCGCCGCGGGCGCGACCATGGAGCTGACGATGACGGTCGACGGCCAGAAGCGCACCGAGACGATGCCGGTCACCGACACGAGCCTCGCGTACTACAAGGGCTCCGGCGGCTCCGCGTCCGACGGCGCGGCCTCGGACGGCGGCGCCTCCGACGGCGGTTCGGGCTCCGGCGAGGGCTGATCGGGCCCGCTCGCCGCGCCTCCCGCGCATCGCCGCCGGCGCATCTGCCTTCGCATACGGATCGGGGCGCCCACCTTCTGGTGGGCGCCCCGATCCGTATGCGGGGGAGACCGGCTGAGTCTCTCGGAGCCGAGCGCTGCGGGACTCGACCCTCCGGGACTCAGCGCTCGAGGGCCTCGAACTTGTAGCCGAGGCCGCGCACCGTCACCAGGTGGACGGGGTTCTTCGGGTCGGGCTCGATCTTCGCGCGCAGGCGCTTCACGTGGACGTCGAGGGTCTTCGTGTCGCCCACGTAGTTCGCGCCCCACACCCGGTCGATGAGCTGACCGCGGGTGAGCACACGGTCCACGTTGCGCAGCAGCAGCTCGAGCAGCTCGAACTCCTTGAGGGGCAGCGAGACGTCCTCGCCGCGCACCGTCACCACATGGCGCTCGACATCCATCTCGATGCCGCCCGCGCGCAGGGTCACGTCCTCCTCGTCCTCGCCGGTGTCCTGGCCGCGGCGCAGCACCGCCTTGATGCGGGCCAGCAGCTCGCGCGAGGAGTAGGGCTTGGTGACGTAGTCGTCGGCCCCGAGCTCGAGCCCGAGGACCTTGTCGAACTCGTCGTCCTTGGCGGTGAGCATGATGACCGGGACGCTCGAGGTGCGGCGGATCTCGCGGCACACCTCGGTGCCGCCGATGCCGGGGAGCATGAGGTCGAGCAGGACGAGGTCCGCGCCGTGGGTCGAGAAGATCCGCAGCGCCTCGTTGCCGGTGCCGGCGACGGCGACCTCGTACCCCTCCTTGCGCAGGGAGTAGGCGAGGGGGTCGGAGAACGACTCCTCGTCCTCGACGATCAGGATCCGCGTCATCGGCGTCCTCTCTCTCGTGCGGCGGCGCCGCGCTGGATGGATGATACAGAGGCTGACGCGCCGGCGGGGCCGACGACGTCGGGAGCGGCGTGGAGGATCAGGACTCCTCCGCCGCAGGTCTGCCGCCCTGGCCCACCGTCACCGCGTCGGTGCGTCCCATCTCGGGGATGCGCAGCACGAAGGTGGATCCCTGGCCCTCCATCGACCAGGCGGTGACCTCGCCTCCGTGGTCGGTGGCGATGTGCTTGACGATCGCGAGGCCCAGACCCGTGCCGCCCGTGGAGCGGGAGCGGGCGCGGTCCACGCGGAAGAAGCGCTCGAAGACCCTCTCGAGGTCCTCCTTGGAGATGCCGATGCCCTGGTCCTTCACGGCGATCTCGACCATGCCGCTGTCGCGGCGCACCGAGACGCCCACGCGGGTGCCCTCGGGCGAGTAGGCGATCGCGTTGGAGATCAGGTTCGACAGCGCCGTGGTGAGCATCGTCGTGGAGCCGTAGACCTGCAGGCCGGAGGACGCGCCGCCGCTCAGCTCGATGTCCGAGCCGAGAGCGAGGTTGCGGTTGGCGCTGAGCGCCTCCTCGACCACGTCGTCCACGTCCACCGCGCTCGCGTCGGGCAGCGCCGAGGCGCCCTGGACGCGCGAGAGCTCGATGATCTCCTGCACGAGGTGGGAGAGGCGCTGGGACTCGGTCTGCATGCGCTGGGCGAAGCGGCGCACGGCCTCGGGGTCGTCGGCCGCGTCCTCCATCGTCTCGGCCAGCAGGGTGATCGCGCCGACAGGCGTCTTCAGCTCGTGGGAGACGTTGGCGACGAAGTCGCGGCGGGTCTCCTCGACGCGCACCGCGCGGGTGCGGTCCTCGGCGAGCAGCAGCACGCCGTGGGAGCCGAGGGTCCCGAGCCGCACGTCGATCACGGACTCGGAGTCCTCCGGGCCCTGCCGGCGGATCGTCAGGCGCTCGTCGCGATAGCCGCCGTTGCGGGCCACGTCGGCCGCGAGCTCGACCAGCTCCTGATTCGCCAGGCGCGGGTAGTCGCCGCTGCTCGCGCGCACGATCCCGTAGGAGTACGCCAGGGGCGAGACGCGCAGCACGTCGCCGCCCGCATCGAGCACCACGTAGGCCGTGGAGAGGATCGCGAGGACCTCGGAGGCGGACTGGGGGACGACGGCCGTCCCCGCGGGCGAGGGGGTCTGCGCGGTGCGGTCCTGGCGCACGAGCGACAGCGTCGCCGCACAGCCGATCACGAGGCCGATGGCCCCGGCGAGGACGAGGAGGACGGACGCAGGCACGCCCCCATCGTAGAGGCAGGTGAACGGCGCTGAATCACCGTCGGCGGAGTCGGGGCGGGCGGGTCGGCAGGAGTTCACGAAGCCGTGCCCTCGCGTTCACATAGGGTTGCGACCATCGGGCGTCAGCATGCACGCGTCCCGTCGGCACGATCGCCGGGACGGCCGCGACGGCCGGACGGCACGACGGCAACGAGGAGAAGAGGGGCACATGCGCGAGGCCTACAGGAGCGACCTGCGACACCTGGTCGAGGATCTGGTCGAGATGCTCGACCTGGTCCGGTCGGGGCTCGGGGACGCCTCGACGGCCCTGCTCGAGGGGGATCTCGCCCTGGCGGAGCGGGTGATCGCCGCCGATTCGCACATCGACGACGATCAGATGCAGATCGACGAGAAGATGATCGAGCTGCTCGCGCGGCAGGGGCCGGTCGCGAGCGACCTGCGCCTGCTGGTCGCGGGGCTCCGGATGAGCTCGACCATCGAGCGCATGGGCGACCTCGCCGCGCACATCGCGATCGTCGCGCGCCGCAGCCATCCGCAGCTGGGGGTGCCCGAGCGCCATCGCGAGGAGTTCCAGCGCCTGGGCGAGCTCGCCCTCGGCGCGGTCACCTCGAGCGCGAAGGTCATCAGCGACAACGATCTGGCTCTGGCCGCACAGGTCGAGAAGGACGACGACGAGCTCGACTCCCTGCAGTCCGAGATCTACCGCTCGATCGCCCGCAACGACGACTACTCGAGCGCCGAGGTCATGAACCTGACCCTGCTCGCCCGCTACTACGAGCGCATCGGCGACCACGCCGTCTCGCTCGTGCGGCGCGTGGGCTTCCTGGTCACCGGCGACACCCTCGACTCGCGCGGCGCCCTGGCGGATCCTGACGAGGAGTGAGGGCGCGCCGACGCGGCGCAGACATGCAGAACGGGGCCCCGACCGATCCGGTCGGGGCCCCGTTCTGCATGTCGCGGCGGCAGGTGCCGCGGAGGAGATCAGCCGCGGTTCGCGCGCGGGCGGCGCTCGGTGATCTTGCGCGCCCCCACCTCGGTGCCGTTGCGGGCGGCCTGACGGATCGCCTGCAGGACCACTCCCGTGAGCAGGGTCCACACGATGATCTGCCAGGCGGGACGCTCGTTCTCGGGGTCCGTGATCGCCTTGACCTCCTGCTTGGAGGCACCGGCCTTCTTGGCCTCCTTGCGGGCGGCCTTGGTCTCCTTGGCGGAGCGCTTGATGTTCTTGTTCGTGGGGGCGTCGTCGTCGACGACGGCGTTCCACACCGCGGTGATCACCTTCTGGCCGACGATGCCGGCGGCGATCGAGGCACCGGTCATCGCGATCTTCACCAATGGGTTGGGCACGTGAGCCTCCTGCTCGGTGTGGGGTCGGTGTCGGGGACGGTCCGATGGTACCTGCGCGACCTCGGTGCTCGGCCCGCTCCTAGTACTCGCCCTCGTGCGCGGCGAAGTACTCGTCCATGGTGTCGTCCTTCAGGGCGGTGCGCAGGGCCTTGGTGTCCTCGTCCTCGGTGGCCACGACGCTCGCGCCGCCCGAGGTGGTGTACGGGTCGCCGTGGGGGACGCCCAGGTAGTGGATGTCGTCGCCGCGGATGCCGCGCATGGAGAGCCCCAGGCTCACCAGGGCGCTGCCGGTGAGGTCGTCGTCCGTGGTGAGGTACGGGGAGATCACCTTCACGGTCTCGGAGATCCTCGAGGGGCTCGACAGCGTGTCCCGGCTCAGCAGCTCGGAGACGATCCCCTGCAGCAGCGCCTGCTGGTTGCGGTTGCGCTGGAAGTCGCCGTCGGCGAACGCCTTGCGCTGGCGCACGAAGGTCAGGGCGGTCGCGCCGTCCATGTGCATCGAGCCCTTGGTGAAGGTGGTGCCGTCGGCTGTGAAGTCCTGACTGACCTGCACGTCGACCCCGCCGAGTGCGTCGACGAGACCCTGGATGCCCTCGAAGTCGATCAGGGCGGCATGGTCGATGCGGGTGCCCGTGAAGTCCTCGACGGTGCTCACCGCGAGCGGCACCCCGCCGAAGGCGAGCGCCGCGTTGATGCGGTCCTTGCCGTGGCCGGGGATGTCCACGTACAGGTCGCGCGGGAACGACATGACGTAGGCGCCGCTGTGGTCCTCGGGGATGTGCACGAGCATCATCACGTCCGAGCGCTGCCCCGAGACGTGCTCGGCGGCGGCGTCCTCCGCATTGCGCTTGTCCGAGCCCAGCAGCAGGATGTTCTCCCCGCCGGCGTCCTCCGGGCGGTCGCCGTCGGACGCCCCGCGGTCGATGCTCACCGTGGTGCGCTTCTCGTAGGAGCCGTTGAGCGAGGCGAGGTAGCGGCCCGCGATGATGCCGACCGCGGCGATCAGCACCACCAGGATCAGCAGGATGATCAGCAGCGCGCGTCGCCTGCGGCGTCGGGGCGGGCGCGTGTCGCCGTCCTGCTCCCAGTCGCCGGGGAGGTCGATGTCGGGCTCGCTCATGGGGAGGTCCTCCGGGGTCGGGCCGACGGGCGGCGGGGGAGCGGGATCGGGCCCGCACTGCGCGCGCGGGACGAAGGATGCGGGGAGGGCCGACGGGGTCGGTCCTGCGTCCGCGGTGCGGGCTCAGGCGCCCGACGCGGGCGCTTCCGGGTCAGAGTAGCCCGGCTCCGGGCGCGATCCGCGGACCCCGTAGGCGAGATCCCAGACCAGGCGGCCCGCGTCGAGCGCCTTGCGCTCGAAGCTCGTGCGCACGCGGCCCTCGAACCGCGGTGCCCAGCCGCGGTCCGGAGTCTCCTCGGGCACGGGGTCGCTGGGCTCGCCGGCGGGCCGCGGACCGCCCGGGTGCAGGGACTCCAGGCGCGGGTCCGCGTCGAGGACCGTGCGCATGTGCACGGCGTACTCGGCCCAGTCCGTGGCCAGGCGCAGCACGCCGCCCTCGGCCATCAGGGGCAGCACGGCGTCCAGGAGAGGAGGGTTCACCAGGCGCCGCTTGTGGTGGCGGGACTTGTGCCAGGGATCGGGGAAGAAGATCCAGAGCTCCCGGATCGACCCGGCGGGCATCAGCGTGGGCAGGGAGTGCAGCGCGTCGAGCGGGACGAGGCGCACGTTCCTCGGCGAGCCCGCGCGCTCGATGCGGTCCAGGGACTGCGCGATGCCGGGCACGTAGACCTCGAACGCCAGGTGGTCGCGCTCGGGGTGCGCGGCGGCGGCCGCGGCGATGTTCTCGCCCTGGCCGCTGCCGATCTCGACGACGAGAGGGGCGGCCCCGGCGGCATCGCGGCCGAAGACCTCGCGGGGATCGAGGCGCGCACCGGGATCGGGGACCGTGTCGCGCTCGCCGCGGGGCACGTCCAGCACGAAGTCGCCGGCGAGCCGGTCCCAGGCCTCCTGCCGGCTGCGGGAGAGCCGCGTCCCGCGGCGCACGAAGGAGACGACGTCGCGGCGCGGACGGTCCGACGGCGGGTTCTCGGGCACCATCGCGCTCAGCGGACGCGCTTGAGGGAGTCGCCGTCGACCTCGACGGTGACCTCCGGCAGCGGATCGGCGGCCGGCCCGCGCAGCACGTCGCCCGAGGACGCGTCGAAGCGCGACCCGTGGCAGGGGCAGTCGAGCTCGGCGCCGTCGTGGCCGACGGCCAGCGCGCAGCCCTGGTGGGTGCAGTAGCCGGACAGGGCCGTGACGTCGCCGCCCGAGCCGCGCACGATCGCGACGTAGGGCTCCTGGCCCCCGAAGTTCACGAGCGTCGTCGCGTTCTCGGGGATCTCGGAGAGCGCGACCGCATCGTCGGAGGCCTGCACGGGGTCCGCGTTGCCGAAGCCCTCGTCGTCCGGCCCGCATGCGGCGAGACCGGCCGTGGCGGAGGTGCCGAGGGCGAGCGCGCCCAGGGCGCGGCGACGGGAGAGGCAGGGGCGGCGATCCATGCCCGCCAGGATACTCAGCGGACCGGTGCCCGGCGGGGATCAGACCTCGTCGGCCGCGAGCTGTCGCGGATCCCACGTCAGCAGGCCGCGGGCGCGCCAGCCGCGCGCGGTGACGGCGTCGAGCGCCTCCCGGCGCGCGACGGGGGAGAGGCGGTCGAGATAGAGCGTGCCGTCGAGGTGATCCGTCTCGTGCTGGAGGCAGCGGGCGAGGACGCCGCCCTCGTCGCTCACCTCCACGGGCTCGCCCTCGAGATCGATGCCGGTGACGCGGGCGCCCGTGAAGCGGGCCGTCGGCCAGCCCAGTCCGGGGACGGACAGGCAGCCCTCGATGGACTCCTCGTCCAGCACCAGCTTCCCGAAGCGCTCGAGGCGCGGGTTGATGACCACGCCGCGGCGCTCGACGCCCGCGCCGTCCTCGCACGAGTAGACGAAGATCCGCCACCGCGCCCCGACCTGGGTCGCGGCGAGGCCCGCGCCGTCGGCCGCGTCGTTGGTCTCGAACATGTCGGCGACCAGGGTGCGGATGTCCTCGGTGATCTCGCGGACCCGACGGGTGGGTCGCTCGAGGGCGCGATGGCCGAGGATCGTGATGGGGCGGACGGTCACGGACGGTCTCCTGGGGGATCGGCGGGGGAAGCGGGCTCGGATGCGGATGCGGTCGTGGATGCGGACGTGGATGCGGGGTCGGACACGGATGCGGTCGTGGATGCGGACGGTGCGCTCGGGCGCGTCGGGGTGTTCTCGGCGGGCGTCGGCGCGAGTGCCGCCGGGCGCGCGATCACGGGCACGGGCTGCTCGGGCCCGGTGTGCACGGCGCTGCGGCGGGGAGGGTTGATCGCGAAGGGGCTGCGGGCGTCCACGATCGCGAGGCTGCGGGGCGCGTGCAGCGGCTCCCCGCTGTTCGCGGACTCGCTGACCTGCCGTCCCACCTCCTCGTTGCGGTCCGCGACCCCGGCGAGGAACTCGAGGGAGTGGGAGGCGTGGGTCTCCAGCGCCAGATGGTGCCAGGCCGGCAGCCCGGAGGCGATCTGGCGGGCCCGCAGCAGCTCGGCGTCCAGGGCGGCGCCGGCGACGATCACGATGTTCGCCAGCCACAGCAGCAGCAGGATCCCGATCGCGCCGTTCAGCGCGGGCAGCAGGTCGGAGATCCGGGTGAGCTCCCCGGTGAGCCGCCCCAGCAGCTGGGCGGCGCCGAACAGGAGCAGCACCGCGAGGGTCGAGCCGACCGTCATCACCCGGTACCGCGGGAGCTTCACGTTGGGGAACAGGTAGTAGGCCAGCGAGATCGCGACGATGAGGATCGCCAGCAGGATCGGCCACTTCACGACGTTCCAGACGTCGAAGGCGATGCGCGGGATGCCCACGAACTCGCCGACGCGCTGGGTGGCCTCGCCGCCCACGGTGACCACGCCCGCGATCATCAGCACCATCACCACGGCCAGGACGGTCTCGCCGAACACGATCGTGCGGAACCACAGGAACGGCCGGCCCTCGCGGGTGTCGTAGACGTGGTGGAGGGCGCGATGGAAGGCGGCCATCCCGTTGGAGGCCGAGAGCAGCGCGCCCAGCGTGCCCAGGATCAGTCCCAGCACGCCGCCGCGCGTCGTGGACAGCGCCAGCAGGGCGCGCTCGTAGGGGTTCGGATCGACGCTCGGGAACACCTCGGTGACCAGGTCGCCGAGGGTGTCGACCGTGCGCTCCTGGATGCCCAGCATGGAGACCATGGAGATCATGGCGATCGCCGCCGGCAGCACCGAGAGCAGCATGTAGAAGGTCATGGTCCCGGCGACGTCCCAGACCTGGATGTCGATCAGGCGGATGCGCACGCGGTCCAGCACGTGCCAGATGCTCAGCCGCGGCCGGTCGATCGTGACCTCCCGGCGCGCCCCGCGCCTCACCGCCGCGGGCCGACGGGGCGCGCGCCCCGGGCCCGCGCGGGAGAGCTCATGCCCGCGCCCCCTGCTCCTCGTGGTGGCCGTCCGGATCCTCGGTGACCACGGGGAACTCCCACGGGGAGTCCGGATCCGCGGGGACCGAGGAGGTGAGGATCGAGCCGTCGGCCCGCCGGTCCCCGAGTCCCACGGGCTCGCTGAGATCGGTGTCGTCCAGCCGCGGGCCCTGGTCCGCGAGGTCGACGCCCGCGCCCTCGGCCGTGATCCGCACGCTCCGCCCGCGCACGGAGACCTCGAGCTCGGGGCCGTCCTCGAGGGTGAACTCGATGCGCTCCTGGGTCACGCGGGTGCTGATGCGCGAACCGCGCACGGTGAGCGGGAAGACGAGCTCGGGCCAGGAGACGGGCAGGCGCGGGTCGAAGCTGATGGCGCCGTCGTCCTGGCGCATGCCGCCGAAGCCGTGCACGAGCGCGTTCCAGACGCCGCCCGCGGAGGCGATGTGGACGCCGTCGGCCGTGTTGCCGTGCAGGTTCGCGAGATCCGCGAACAGTCCCGCGTGGAAGTAGTCGAGGGCCGCGCGGTGGTGGCCCACCTCCGAGGCGACGATCGACTGCACGACCGAGGACAGGCTCGAGTCGCCCGTGGTGATCGGGTCGTAATACTCGAAGTCCGCGCGCTTCTCCTCGAGGGTGAACTCGCTGCCGCGCAGGAACAGCGCGAGCACCACGTCGGCCTGCTTGAGCACCTGGAAGCGGTAGATCACCAGCGGGTGGAAGTGCAGCAGCAGCGGCAGCGCCTCCGGCGGGGTGGCCGGGAGGTCCCAGACCTCCTTGTCGAGGAAGGAGTCGTCCTGCGGGTGGATGCCGAAGGCCTCGTCGCGGCCGACGTGCATGCCCTCGGCGCAGGCCTCCCACTGGGCGGGCTCGGCCTCGTCGAGGTCGATCTTCGCGGCCAGGTGCTCGTACTCGACGGGGTTGCGCTCGCGCAGCGAGCGCACGGCCTCGGCCGCGCGGCGCAGGTTGAAGCGCGCCATCACGTTGGTGAACATGTTGTTGTTCACCACGGTCGTGTACTCGTCCGGGCCGGTCACCCCGTGGATGTGGAACTCGTGGCGGTCGTCGCCGTGGCTGCGCCAGAAGCCCAGATCCGCCCACATGCGAGCGGTCTCCGCCAGCACCTCGATGCCCTCGCGGTCGTAGAACTCGAGGTCGCCGGTGACGTCCGCGTACTGGGCGAGGGAATGGGCCACGTCCGCGTCGATGTGGTACTGCGCGGTGCCCGCCGCGTAGTACGCGGAGGCCTCGTCGCCGTTGATCGTGCGCCAGGGGAACAGGGCGCCGCGCTGGTTGAGCTCGCGGGCCCGCTCGCGGGCCTTGTCCAGCAGGTCCACGCGGAAGCGCAGCGCGTTGCGCGCCCAGCGCGGCGAGGTGAAGGTCAGGAACGGCACGACGTACACGTCGGTGTCCCAGAAGTAGTGGCCCTCGTAGCCGGAGCCGGTCACGCCCTTCGCGCCCACGCCCAGCCCGTCGGCCCGTGCGGTGGCCTGGGCGAGCTGGAACAGGCACCAGCGCACGGCCTGCTGCTCGACGGGATGGCCGGGGATGCGCACGTCGGTGCGGCCCCAGAAGTCCTCGAGGAACGAGCGCTGCTCGGCCTCGAAGTGCGCGAGGCCGTCCTGCCGCACCCTGTCCAGGGTGCGCCGGCAGCGGTCGAACAGTTCGCGCACCGGCAGGAACGCCGAGGAGTGGTAGGAGACCGCCTTGGTGATGCGCAGGGTGGAGCCCGGGACCATCTGCGCGCGGAAGACGTGCTTGCCCTGGTCCGGCTCGGTGGAGACCAGCTGCTCGACCTCGAGGTCCGAGTGCACGCTGTGGTCCGCGCCGATCGCGAGCGACATGTCGGAGTCCGCGGTGCGGTAGCCCAGCAGCATCCGGCGCTCGCTGTGCCAGTCCTGGTGGGGGATCAGCACGCGGTGGTCGAAGGTCGTGGTCCGGCGCGGGTCGTCCTTCTGCGCGGTGCGGCCGTGGACCCCGAAGTCGTCGCTGCCGTCCTGGCGGTTGATGATCTGCGAGGAGACGGCGACGGGCGCGCTGCCGTCGAGCATCTCCAGCTCCATCGTCATCTGCGCGAGATGGCGATGGGTGAAGGAGATCATGCGGCTCGTGCGCACGCGGATGCGCTTGCCCGCGGGCGTGCGCCAGATCAGGTCGCGGCGCAGGACGCCCTCGCGGAAGTCGATCGCGCGCTCGTAGGTCTCGAGCTCCGCGGTGTCCACGAGCAGCGGCTCGTCGTCCACGTAGAGCTTCATGACGGTCGAGTCCGGCACGTTGACGATGGTCTGGCCGGTGCGGGCGAAGCCGAAGGCGGACTCGGCGTGGTTGATCTGCCAGGTCTCGTGGAAGCCGTTGATGAAGGTGCCGTGGGCGTGGACCGGCCGCCCCTCCTCGGGGGTGCCGCGCATGCCCAGGTAGCCGTTGGCGACCGAGAAGAGCGTCTCGAGCTGGCCGAGGGCCCCGCCGGGCCGCGACTCCACCAGCCGCCACTCGTCCACGGGCAGGTGCTGGCGGTCCACGGGGTCGCCGGTGATCACGTCGCGGGGGTTCATGCGCGCTCCTCGCTGGGGATGAGTCGGTCCAGGTCCTCGACCACGAGGTCGGCCCCGGCGGAGGCGAGGGCCTCTCGGCCCGCGCCGCGGTCCACGCCGACGACCGCTCCGAAGCCGCCCGCGGAGCCCGCGCGCACGCCGGAGACGGCGTCCTCGTAGACGACGGCGCTCTGCGGCTCGGCGCCCAGCAGGCGCGCGGCGTGGACGAAGGTGTCCGGAGCGGGCTTGCCCGGCAGGTCCTCCTGCTCGGCGACGTTCCCGTCGACCACGATCTCGAAGCGGTCGCGCAGGCCGGCGCCGCGGAGCACCTCCTCGGCGTTGCGCGAGCTGGAGACCACCGCGAGGCGCGCGGCGGCGGGCAGCGCGTCGAGATAGGCGACGGAGCCGGGGTAGGGGGCGACGCCGTCGCGGCGGATCAGCTCCAGCACGCGGGCGTTCTTGCGGTTGCCGAGCCCCCGGATCGTCTCCTCGCCCTCGGCCTGGTCGGAGGGGTCGTCGGTCCCGCCCTCGGGCAGGGTGATCCCCCGCGAGGCGAGCATCTCGCGCACCCCGTCGTAGCGGGGGCGGCCGTCGACGTGCGCGAAGTAGTCCGCGTCGGTGTACGGCGCGGCGACGCCGCGCGAGGCGAGGAACTCGGAGAACATCTCGGCCCACGCGGCCATGTGGATCTCGGCCGTGGGCGTGATGACGCCGTCCAGATCGAAGAGATGGACGGGGAGGCTCTGCGGGGAGCGGCCATGCGAGGAGGCGGGCGGCGGGCTCTGGGGCGTAGGGCTCGGATGCACGCGCTTCATGCTAGGTCCACGCGCGCCGCCCACCGTGGACGGGCGCCGCATGTCGAGGATGTGACCTGCGCGCGGCGCCCCGTGCACATCGTGCGTCGGGCTCTGGCGGGTCGCCGTGCGTCCGACGTACGATCTGGGCGCCTGCGTCACGGCAGCGCCCCACCTCTCGAGCCTCTCCCTTGCAAGGAGCCCGGATGACCGCTTCTGCGGCAGCCCCTCTCGTCGACGCGGTCCGCAGGACCCTCGACATCGTCCCCGGCGAGGACGCGATCGGCGTCACCTCCACCCTCTCGACGAATCTCGCACCGGCGCCCGTGCGGCTCTGGCCCCTGCTCACCGATCCTGCGCAGCTCGTGCAGTGGTACGGCCCGGTCACCGGGGACCTCCGCGAGGGCGGCAGCTTCCGCGCCCCCGCCGCGGGCGGCCGCGTGCTCGAGGTCGAGGCGCCCCATGCCCTCCACCTCACCTGGGAGTACGAGGGCCGCCAGGACGACCTGCTGCTGCGGCTGGATCCCGTGGACGACGGCTCGACCGCGCTCGAGCTCGTGCACACCACCGCCATGGATCCCGGCGTCTTCGCGCAGTTCGGGCCCGGGGCGCTCGCCGTCGGCTGGGACCTCGCCCTGCTCGGCCTCGCGGCCTTCAGCCGCGGCTGGGAGGACATGTGCGGCCGCGCCGTGCCGCTTCCCACCCCGCAGTGGCTCGCGGGCGACGAGGGCCGCGGGTTCGTGCGCGCCTGGTCGATCCGCTGGGCCGCCGCCTCGGCCGCGGCGGGCACCGATCCCGACCAGGCCCGCCAGGGGGAGATCGCGACCACCGCCGCCTACGGCGGGGCGAGCCCCGCCGCCGTCTGAGCCGCCCCGGTCACTGCCGGAGCGGCCCGCTCCGGGGCGTCCTGCTCAGGAGTCGACCGCGACGGCCCGCACCCGGGCGCGCGGATCGCCCGCGACGAGCGCCTGGTCCACGAGCGCCCGTGCGAGGTCCTCGCGCGGGATCGCGCGGGTGCGCGGATCCTGAGGATCGGCCGCCGCGCCGTCGGCCCGCACCAGGCGGGGCGAGCGCGTGCCCAGCAGGTCGGTGAGCCGTCCCGCGCGCAGCAGCGTCCAGTCCAGCCCGCTGCCCGCCACGAGCATCTCGCAGCGGCGCAGATCGCGGGCGCGCGCCGCCGGGTCCGCGGCTCCGCGCAGCTCGCGGCCGATCTCCCCGAGCACGCGGCGCAGCGAGCGGTCCACGCGCGGGGCCGCGGGATCACCGTGCAGGGCGAGCGAGGACGAGGCGACGAGCCGGGGGACGCGGCGTCGGCGCATCCCGCGGATCACGCTCATCACCAGGTCGACGTCGTCCGCGCCGGGGCCCGCGGCCCCGGAGTCGCCCGCCGCGGCGGCGTCGGGGTCGAGGGCGAGGACGACGGCGTCGGCGCCCTCGAGCGCGTCGAGCAGGCCGACGGGATCGCCCGGGTCGATGCGCACGAGCATCTGGGCGGGGGAGATGCGCGCGAGACGGGTGGGGTCCTCGGCGGCGCTGACCACCTCGAGCGAGCGCAGCAGCGCATCGCGGGCGACCGCCTCGCCGAGCAGCCCGTCGGCCCCGAACACCGCGATCCGAGGGTGGGCGGATGTCGGGTCGTGGTGCGCGCTGCTCATGGGGCCACGGTATCCCGGAGGCTGCACCCGGGCGCCCCGCGGCCGTTCCCTCCCGGCCCGTCGGCCCCGGCCCGTCCCGTGCGGCTGGACGGTCTTTGCCCTGGCGAACGATCCGATGGGAGAGTAGGGGCGTGTTATCGCGCCCCTCCTCCGCCCCCGAGAGGCTCGGAGGAGCGGACGCCCGCAGCGTGATCCGCTCCCTCGTCGGCCCGGTGTACGCACCCACGCTCATCGAGGCCTCCGGCAGCAACGCGCTGCTCCCCGTGATCCCGCTGCTCGCGCTCGCGCTCGGCTTCTCCGTGCCGATGACGGCCGCGATCACCCTCGTCTTCGGGATCGCCGCGGTCCTCGGCCCCATCCCCGCGGGCCGCCTCATGGACCGGGTGGGCGCGCAGCGGGCGCTCGTGGGCACCGGCGTGGTGCTCGTGATCACCAACCTCGTGGCGCTCGTGGTCATCGGCCGCGGACTCGCCGAGGGGCCGACCCTCGTCCATCGCGTCATGCTCGTCGTGCTGCTCGTGGTGATGGCCACGAGCTCCCAGGTGTGGGCGCTGGGGCGCCAGTCCTACCTCGGCGGGGCGCTGCCCGCGGCCGTCCGCGCGCGGGGGATGACCCTGTTCGGCGGCATGATGCGCATCGGCCAGGTCGTCGGCCCGCTGCTCGGCGCGGGCGTGACGGCGCTGGGCCACGAGAGCTGGGTCTTCGCCCTGTTCGCCGTGCTCAGCGGGGCGGCGACGATCATGGTCGCGGTGTTCATGGTGCCGGGCGAGGGCCGACGTGCCCCGCGGGCGCGCGCGGACGCGGCCGACGGACGCTCCCGCGGCGCTCCCGCCCGGCCGGATGCGCCCCGGCGCAGCGCCGCCCGCTCGCGCCTGACCCGCGGGGTGCTCGCCCGCATGCTCGTCGTCGGCCTGGGCATCACCCCGCTGATGATGGCGCGCGTGAACCGGCCGACGATCGTCCCGCTGCTCGGCGCCGTCCTCGGGGTCGACGCCACCACGATCTCCATCATCTTCGGCGTCTCCGCCGTCCTCGACATCGCGCTCGTGGTGCCGGCCGGCATGCTCATGGACCGCTTCGGCCGCGCCGCCGTGGCCGTGCCGTGCTCGCTCATCATGGGCGTCGGCTTCGTGCTCATGGGGGTGCTCGCCCTGCGCGCGGGCACCACCGGCGGCACGGTCGCCGTGCTCGCCCTGCTGATCCCGAGCCTGCTCATCTCGCTGGGCAACGGCCTGGGCTCGGGCATCGTGATGACGCTCGGCATCGACGTCTCCCCGGTGCACGGACGCACCACGTACCTGGCCTGGTGGAACACGATGATCGGGGTGGGCCGGCTGACCGCCCCGCTGCTGGTCACCGTGATCACCCTGGTGGCGCCGGTGGCCGCCGCCGCGATCGCGAGCGGCGTGCTCTGCCTCGGCGGCGGGGCCTGGCTCGCCCGCGTGCTGCCGCGGCACACGCCCGCCCCCGAGCCGCGGCGAGGGTGAGCCCGGACGACGATCGTCGGATGCGCGGGGCGGCCCCCATGGGGTTCCATCGGAGCATGCCGCGCACCCCGAGCACCTCTCCGTCCCCGCTCGTGCTCTTCGAGGACGTGGCCGTTCTCCAGGACGACGTGCTCATGCTCGACGACGCCACCGGGTCCGTCGACGCCGGCGGCGTGCTCGCCCTGCGCGGCGCCAACGGCGCGGGCAAGACCACGCTGCTGCGCGTGCTCGCCGGGCTGCTCGCCCCGACCACGGGGAGGGTGCGCATCGCGGGCAGGGCGCCCGACGACCGCGACCGCGAGTTCCGCCGCGCCCTCGCCGCCCTCATCGGCCCTCCCATGACCGCGCGCGACCTCACCATCGACGAGCACCTGCGCTTCGTCGCCGCCACCTGGGGCAGCGGACCGCGCGCCGCCGCCGAGGTCTCCGACGCCCTGCTCGAGGAGCTCGGCATCTCCGCTCTCGCCCGCCGCTACCCGCACGAGCTCTCGAGCGGCCAGTCCCAGCTCGTCGCGATCGCCCTCACCCTCGCCCGACCCTCCCGGGTGCTCGCCCTCGACGAGCCCGAGCAGCGCCTGGACCCCGACCGCCTGGAACGCGTCATCGACGCGCTCGCACAGCGCGCCGAGGGCGGCGCCGCGATCGTCGTCGCGACCCACAGCCCCCGCCTCGCGGAGGCCCTCGCCACGAAGACCGTGGAGCTCGCGGGGGACGCGGGAGACGACGGCACCGACCCCGGCGATGGTGACGACGCGGACGGGGCCCGCTGATGGCCGACCCGGCCGCGCAGGATCCGGCCGCGCAGGATCCGGCCGCGCGGCAGCCCGCCGCGCAGGACCTCGCCGTCCAGGACCGCGCCGCGAAGGACGCCGTCGCACGGGTCTGGGCCGCCCGCGCGAACGCCCGCGGCGCCCTGGACCTCGCCTACCTCCTGTACCTGGTCGTGATCACGATCCTCGTGATCGCCGTGCCGCTGCTGCGCGAGCTCGGCCTGCTGCTCGCCCGGCCCGACGTGCTCCCGGTGATCTCCGCCCCCGCGGCGGGAGGTCTCGTGACCGCCGGGCTCCTCCTCGCGGCGGGACTGCTCGTCCTGCTCGGGGCGAGCCGCGGACCGGCGGTGCTGCCGCCCTTCTTCGTGGTCACCCTCGCCTCCTCGCACCGCCCGCGGCGCACCGCCCTGGTGCGGCCCTTCGCACGCACGGGCGCCGCGCTCGCGGCCGGGCTGCTCGCGCTCGCCGGGGTGATCGGCTGGGTGCTCGTGCTCGGAGGGACGACGAGCCCCGCCGGGGCCGTCGCTCTGGGGATCGCGGGCCTCGGCGCGGCGGCGCTCCTCGAGGGCGCATGGCTCGCGGGCCAGGTCCTGCCCGGGGTCGGGCGGCGCATCCTCGCGCTCGTGCTCGCCCTCGGGGCCGCAGGCGCGGTGCTCGGGACCGTGCGCGGAGGCGCCGCGGGCCGGCGCCTGCTGGCCCTCGCGTATCCCGTCGGGGGAGCGGACTCAGGCGCTCCGTGGACCGCGGCGCTGGCGGTCCTCGTCCTCGGGGTCCTCGTCGGGATCCTGTGCGTTCCCGCGCTCGACCGCGTGCGCGGCACGGTGCTGCTCGAGCAGGCCGCGCGCTGGGAGTCGGCGCTCACGAGCGCGCGCAGCGGCGACCTCTCCGCGGCCGCCGGCACCTACCGGGTGAGGCCCTCGGCGGGCCGACGCCTGCCGGCCGTGCGAAGGGGCGCGCGGAGCGCGGGGCTCGTCGGCCTCTACCTGCGGCGCGATCTGGTGGCGCTCGTGCGCACCCCGGAGCGGCTCGTCCTCGGCGTGCTCGGCGTCCTCGCCGCGAGCGTCCTCCTGGTGGCCGCCCGGCTGCTGATGGGACCGCTCGGGTTCGCGGCGCTCGTGCTCGGTGCGCTCCTGCTGTGGAGCGCGAGCGGCGTGTTCGTGGACGGCCTGCGCCACGGCGTCGAGTCGCTCGGCGCGCCGCGCCTGCTCGCGCAGGGCGTGGGCGTCCAGGTGCTCCTGCACGCCCTCGCACCGCTGCTCGTGATGGGTCTGCTCAGCGTGCTCGGCTCCGGCCTCGGGGTGCTCGTGCTTCCGGGTGCAGGCCCGGGCCTCGGCCCGGACCCGGGCGCCGTCGGCGCACTCGCCGTCGTGCTCGCACCGGCGCTCGTGCCGCTGATGATCATCGGACGGGCGCGCGACGCCGCCAAGGGACCGATGCCCCTCGCTCTCGCCACGCCGATCCCGACCCCGCAGGGCGACGCCTCGATCCTGCCGCTCGTCGCCTGGCAGGCCGACGCGATCCTGTTCGCGCTGCTCGCCGCGGGCCTGCTGTTCCTCGCGCTCGGAGCGTCCTGGGCCTGGGGGATCGGGCTGTGGGTGGTCGCCGGGGCGCTTCTCGCGAGCGATGCGCGCCGACGCGTCCAGGAGCTCACCCGCGGCGGGCGATGACCTCTCCCAGGCGGCCCACGCCGTCCGCGATCACCTCGGGGGAGTGGGTGACGAAGCTCAGGCGCATCGTCGAGCGGTCCGCGTCCTCCGCGAAGAACGACCAGCCGGGCAGGTACGCGACGCCCGCGGAGACCGCGTCGGCCAGCAGGTCCTGCGCGTCCCAGCCCTCGCCGAGCGCCGCCCACAGGAACATGCCGCCCTGCGGGCGCGTGACGTGCGCGCCCTCGGGGAGCCTGCCCGTGAGGGCCTGCGCCATCGCGTCCCGTCGCTCGCGGTAGACCTCGATGACCGTCGCGACGTGCGCGTCGAGGTCCTTGGTCTCGAGGTAGCGGGCGACCGTGAGCTGGTCGACCACGGAGGACTGCATGGAGATCGCGGCCTTCGCGACGGCCAGGGTGTCCAGGATCGGGCCCTCCGCGCGGATCCAGCCGATGCGCACCCCCGGGCTCATGAGCTTCGACATCGACTTCATGAGCAGGGTGCGCGAGGACATGCCGGGCTCGGAGGCGATCGGCGCGAAGCGCTCGCCGTCGAAGGACAGCTCGCCGTAGGGGTCGTCCTCGATGAGCGGGACGTCATGGCGACGCAGCACATCCGCGACCTGTGCGCGGCGCTCGGCGGACATCGAGCGCCCGGTGGGGTTCTGGAAGGTGGGGATCAGGTAGACCAGGCGCGGGTGGTGCGCGCGGATCGCGGCGTCCAGCGCGTCGGGCAGCACGCCGCCGTCGTCCGTCTCCACCCCGACCATGCGCGCCCCGTGCACCGCGAAGGCCTGCACCGCGGCGAGGTAGGTGGGGGACTCGACGAGCACCACGTCGCCCGGCTCGATGAGCGCCTCCGCGGCGACGAACAGCCCTTCCTGCGATCCCGAGGTGACGCGGATCTGCGTGGCGTCGGTGGGCAGCTCCCGCGAGAGCCGGCGCGCGGCCTGCTCGCGCAGCTCCGCCTCGCCCTCGCTCACCCCGTACTGCAGGGCGCGCGTGCCCCTCTCGCGCAGCACCCAGTCGTAGCACTCGGCGATGTCCTCGAGGGCGAACAGGGAGGGGTCGGGGATGCCGCCGGCGAAGGAGACGACGTCCGGCCGGGCGGCGAGGGAGAAGATGTCCTTGAGCGGCGAGCTGGCCATCCCGGCGTAGCGGGCGGCGACGGGGAAGGCGAAATCGGAGGTGCTGACCGAGCTCATCTGCGTGGACATGGGGACATGCTCGCACGGGGGCGGCGAGGGGCCGCGCAGGGCGCGATGTGAGGCTCTCAGGCGCCGAGGACGCCCTCGATGCGCAGCAGCGACTCCTTCGTGCCGATGCCGCCCGCGTAGCCGGTGAGGGAGCCGTCCGCTGCGAGCACCCGGTGGCAGGGCACGAGGATCGAGATCGGGTTCGCGCCGACGGCCGCGCCGACCGCCTGCGCCGCGCGCGGCGAGCCGATCTGCCGGGCGAGCGCCCCGTACGTGGTGGTGTCGCCGAAGGGGATCCGGCGCAGCTCCTCCCACACGCTGCGCTGGAAGGCCGTGCCCTCGAGGCGCAGCGGCACGTCGAACACGGTGCGGGTGCCCGCGAGGAAGTCGAGCAGCTGCTGCGAGGCCTCCTCGAGCAGCGGGTCCTTCCCAGTCACGTGCGCGCCGAGGCGCTCGGTGCGCGGGAAGTGCGACTGGGCCTCGCGCCAGACGCCGGTGACGGCGTCGCCGTCGGCCGTGCGACGGGCCGCGATCAGATAGCGGCCGACGGGGGTCTCGACCGCGAGATGGCGCGCGGGGTGGGAGGCGGAGGCTCCGGCGGAACGGGTGGGTGCGGAGTTCATGCGC
>NZ_JAKRMO010000048.1:0-34844 GCF_022346485.1 Brachybacterium sp. ACRRE
GGGGCCGGGCCGGCGGACGGCGCCGCGGTGCGCGAGATGCTCGCGCACCGTGGCGGGCGTCACTGGGTGCTGCCGACCCCGACGAAGCTCAGGCCGGTCAGCGACGTGGGCTCGAAGCCGACGAGCGTGCTCGGGTCCCAGGCCGAGGGGGCGTTGCGGTGGAAGAGCGGGTAGAGCGGGACGTCGTCCGAGATGGCGTCGAAGGTCTGCTGCCACAGGGCCTTCTGCTTGTCCTCGTCGGTCTCCGACATGGCCTCCTTGAGCAGGTCGGTGACCTTCGCGTAGCCCTCGGAGCCCTTCCAGTGCATGCGGGTGTCGGTCCAGGTGTCGGCGAAGTACCACCAGCGCATCAGCAGATCGGGGTCGTCTCCGAACACCGAGGGATCGCCGGGGGCGATCACCACGTCGTAGGCGTCGGGCTTGCCGTCGATCGAGTTGTAGACGTCCGCGGACTGCTTCTCGGTGAACTCGACCTTCACACCGGCCGCCTCGAGGGACTGCTGGATGATCGGCGTGCACTGCTTGACCCAGTCGTGGTCCGTCGCCATCAGCCGGAAGCTCGTGAGGCCGGTCTCCTGGAACAGGGACTTCGCCTTGTCGAGGTCGAGCGAGTAGACCGTGGACGCCTCCTTGTAGTCCGGGTGGTCCTTCTGGACGAAGCAGGTGGCCGCCTCGGCCTGGCCGGACAGTCCGTCCTCGATGACCTTCTCCATGTCGATCGCGTACAGGAGCGCCTGGCGGTTCTTGAGGTCGTGGAAGGGGTTGTCCTCGCTGTTGTTGAACATCGCGAACAGCAGCCCGAACCCGAGCGGGGACTCGACGGTCGCCGAGCCCTTGAGCTGGTCGATCGAGAGGTAGGGCACGGAGTCGATCGCCTGGGCGGTCTTGGACTGCATGGCGTTGGTGCGCGTGGAGGCGTCGGGGATGATCTGCCAGGTCATCTTCGCGGCCTTCGCGGGCTGGGGGCCGTTGTACTTCTCGAAGCGCTCGAACTCGACCTTCTTCGAGGCGGCGCCGTTGTCGGTCATGGAGTACGGCCCGGAGCCGACGGGCTTCGCGTCGAAGGCCTTGGGGTCCTTCTCGACCGCGGCCTTCGGCACGATCTTCACGACGCTCAGGCGCTCGGCGAGGATCGCGACGGGGTGGGCGAGGGTGAACGTCACCGTGGTGTCGTCCTTCTTCTCGACCTTCTCGATGAAGTCGATGAAGCTCGCGTACAGCGAGGCGTTGTCGGGGTCGAGCACGCGCTCGAAGGAGAAGACGACGTCGTCGGGGGTCACCGCGCTGCCGTCGTGGAAGGTCGCGCCGTCACGGAGGGCGACGTCGACGCTGGTGCCGTCGCTCGAGGGGATCTCGGAGGCGAGAGCGGCGTAGACCTTGCGGGTCACGGGGTGGAGCTCGGTGAGGCCCTCGAGCGTGTGCCAGTTGACGGCGACCGTGAGCGCTGCGCTCGTGGTCATGGGGTCGTAGCCGTTGGTGCCGAGCTCGTAGGAGATCGCGGCGGAGATGGCGCCGTCCTCCTTGGCCTGCGTCGCCGCGGCGCCCCCGGAGTCCGAGGAGGCGTCCTCGCCGTCGCGCGGAGCACAGGCGGCGACGGCGCCGACGATGCCTGCGGCGGCGGTGAGGAGCCCTGCGCTCCTGAGCAGACTGCGGCGGGTGGTCTTCGTGGTCATGATCGGTGCGTCCCTTCGGGTGGGAGTGCTCGGCCGGACCGGATCGGTCCGAGGCCCAGGGCTCCGGGTGCGTGCAGACGGCTGCGTCCTCGCCTCCGGCGTCCCGCGCATCGAGCGGAATCTTAATCAGACGTCTGATGTCCGATGTTCTAGCGGTACTCTAGACCCCGATGCCAGTGGATCGACGCGGGTTACCGAACCGTGACCCGGATCGCATCATGGATGCAGGACCGCGATCGCGCGGTCCTCGTGAGGGAGGAGAGCGCATGCGCCGGAACGACGCGGGCGGGGACGTGGTGGCCCGGATCAAGGATCTGATCCTGCGCTCAGGGCTGCATCCGGGGGATCCGATGCCCACCGAGGCGCGGCTCGTCGAGGAACTGGGAGTCGCGCGCTCCTCGGTGCGCGAGGCGATGCGCACCCTGTCGTCCCTGGACATCGTGGAGGTGCGCCACGGCCACGGAACGTTCGTGGGCAGGATGTCGCTCGCCCCGCTCGTGGACGGACTGCTCTTCCGCGCGCGCCTCAACGACGGCAACGACCTGCGCACCCTGCGCGAGGTCGTCCAGGCGCGGATCGCCCTGGACCTCTCGATCGGGCAGCGGCTCGTCGAGGCATGGCGCGACGAGGACCTCGCTCCCGCCCGTGCCGAGGTGGAGCGGATGCGGGCCGCGCACGCCGCCGGCCGCTCCTTCGCCGACGCGGACCAGGCGTTCCACGCGGCCGTGCTCTCGAAGCTCGGCAACGAGCTGATGATGCAGCTGGGCGATGCGTTCTGGCAGGTGCACACCTCGGCGCTCCCGCTTCTGGACGTGCCTCCCGCCACGGACATCCGCCTCACCATCGAGGCGCACGACGCGATCGTCGATGCCCTCGAGGCGGGCGACACGGCGGCGTACGAGAAGGCGGTGCGCGCGCACTACAGCCCGCTCGAGCGGAACCTCACCGCCTCCGAGTGAGGCCCGCCCGACGGGCTTGCATGAGTGCGCGGTCGCCGCAAGCTGCCGCGGTCGACGCGACCTGCCGCGGTCGCGGTGCTCAGCTCGGGCTCGACCCCTCGTGCGCTCCTTCGCGCCGCGCATCGCCGCTCATGCTGCCGATGCTCGCCGCGGGGGTCGCCTCGTCGTGCCAGCGCAGGAGCGCGCCGATCCCGTCGACGAGGACGTCGGAGCCCGCGGTGTCCTCGCGCAGCGCGCTGATGCCGGCGTCGGTGCGGATGGCGCTGAGCAGCAGGCGCTCGACGTCCGGGCAGGGGCGTCCCGAGACCAGCAGCAGCTCGTCGACCTGGCCGCGATCGAGCACCTGGGCGACGTCGTCCGCGCTGGTGGCGGCGGCGCCGTCCCGGCCGCTGGCCTCACGGAACCGTGCGAGCAGGTCCTCCTCGTGGTGGGCGATGAAGTCCCGCGTCACGCGGACGACCTCCTCGCGGAAGGCGGGACGGTCCAGGCTCTTGCCGCGGGTGCCGCCGGGCACCTCGTACAGGCGCTCGAGGGCCTCCTGGCCGAGCTCCGCCTTCAGCAGTGCGCTCGAGCGCACGTCGCCGGTCAGCAGCACCATGTCGGGCCGCTGCTCGCGCACGATCCGCTCCACGGTGCGCGCGACCGCCTCGGCGTTGCGCTCCCAGGAGTCCTCGACGCGGGCCTCGAGGTTGCTCGCGCGCCAGCCGTGCTGGCCACCGCCGCCGAGGCTCGCCTTGTGCAGCTCGTCGTGGCCGCCGTCGACGCTCGCGTCCTCGCCCAGACCCTCGCCGTGCCTGCTCAGGGACGGGGCGTCGGGCGCGCGCAGGCGCAGATCGGCGCCGGCGCGATCGACCTCGATGAGGAGCTGGGTGACGGCGAAGGGCGTGAGCTCGAGGAGGGGCAGCAGCTCGGGCTCGTCGCCGAAGTGCGCGGACTCGTGCAGGGGCGGCACGGGCAGCACGCGGTCGACGACGATCTCGTCGCCCGCGGCGATCACGGTGCGTCCGTGGCGCCCTCCGAGTGCCGATGGGGTCAGCAGGGTCTCGCCGATCCGGTCGAGCAGCGGGGCAGGGGCGCCGGCCGCGGCGAGCTGGTCGCGCAGACGGGCCCAGCGGGCCTCGATCTCGGTGACGGCCTGCGGATCGAGCCGCGTGGTGTCGAGGTGGACGGAGACGTAGGGACCCTCGTTCTCCAGTGCGGACCTGAGCCAGGGAAGCTTCACGTGTACCTCCTGCATCGGCGGTGACGGCGCCCGGAGCCTGACGGCTTCAGCGCCGTGCGGGTGCCGCCACCTTTCCACGGCGCGCAGGGTGCCGCAACCGGTTCCCGCGAACTGCGCGGAGGCGCGCCCCACGGCGCTGTGCGCTGGGATGTTGAGATGTCCGGATGTTCCGGAACGGCGCCGGGACCCCGTCAGTCGCGGTCCTCGACGGCGTCCTCGAGCTCGTCCTTGGTCATCGACGACCTGCCCTCGACGCCCTGTCGCCGGGCATCCTCGTAGAGCTGGTCGCGGGTGCGCCCCTGCGGTCCCTCGTGGGAGTGCCTGCCGCCGCGCTCGGACGGGGACTCGTCCTCCGTCGAGGTCGACGAGGACTCGTCCGCCTCGCCCTCCTGGGCGCGGGTCTTGTTGACCGTGCGGGCGGCGATCTCCTCCGCGGTCTCCTCGGAGCGGCCCTGCTCCTGGACGCTGTCCTTCACGTGCTGGTACTGGCGCTCGCGCTTCTCGCTCCATGCCTCGGGCATGACGGCCTCCTCGTCGGTGCGGATCGTCCGCGCCCGATCGCCCGACCGGGCGCGGACCACACTACGCCCGAGGATTCTGCGTGAGCGCGCTCGCGGCGTCCGCGTCAGCGCGCGGCCGACGTCCCGCGACGCTCGGAGCGGGACGCCCCGCTCTTGCGCATGCTCAGGGTGAACAGGGCGATCACGGCGACGAGGATCAGCAGGCCCACGACCACGTGCAGCCAGACCACGCCCATCTCCGCGATGCCGATCTGGATGAGGGCGAGCACGGCGACGGAGATCGCGTGCATCATCAGCCCCTTGTTGCCGCTGCGGCGCGACCACAGCACGGCGCAGACCGCGGCGGCGAGGGTGTCGAGGAAGAGCACGTAGCCGAGCGTCTGGTGGAGCGGGAACACGCCGCCGAGGCTGCCCAGGATCCCCAGGCCCAGCAGGGTCTGCACGATCGCGATCAGCGCGCTGCTGCCGGCGGTCAGGCGCAGGGCGTTCAGCACGGGATCGGCGGGTGCGGACGGCGCAGGGGCGGAGGGCGAGGACGCGTTATTCGACATGGTGTCAGCATAACTGCGGCGGACGTCCCGCGGACCGCCCCGTGCACGCTCAGCGGGTGCTGTCCCACACCTCGCGCCAGTCACGGGCGAGGGTGTCGATGTTGGCGTGGGCGTTGAGCCCGCTCGGCTGCGGCACCACCCACAGAAGCGACTGCTCGGGCCAGTCCTCGACGTCGGCCGGAGCCTGCAGTCCGAGCTTCGCCCGGGGCAGGCGGAAGGCGGTGCGGTAGGCGGTGATGCCCGCGATCGCGACGGAGCGCGGTCGCATCTCGCGCACCCGCTCGACGAGCCGCCGCCCGCCCTCGTGCAGCTCCTCGCGCGCGAGCTGGTCGGCGCGGACCGTGGCGCGGCCGACGAGGTTCGTCAGGCCGATGCCTCGGCCGAGCAGCTGCTGCTCGTCCTCCTCGGTGAGTCCCGCGGCGCAGTCGACCTGGTGGTCGGTGAGGCCAGCGCGGTGCAGGGACGGCCAGAACCTGTTCCCGGGGCGTGCGAACGGGGCGTTGACCGCGGCGGTCCAGAGCCCGGGGTTGATGCCCACGATGAGCATGCGCAGGGGCGACGGGTCGCCCGGTCCGGGCAGGATGTCGTCGACGCCGTGCGGGTCCGTGGTGGAGACCTGTGCGAGGTCGTCCTTGGTGGGACGTCGGCCTCCGAGGGGCGAGGGGCGGCGGGAAGTCATCCTGGCACTGTATCGATCCGCGGCGGATCGCCCGGATCGGACGACGGCTCGTCCGTCGGGACGTCGTCGCCCCGCAGCCCGTCGGCCCGGAGCCCGTCGGCCCGGATCCCGACGGAACGGACCTCGGCTGCTCGGACCCTGCCGGCCTCGACCGGGTCCGACAGCCCCGCCCGGCGGCCCAGCAGCGCCCAGGGCAGGGTCATGAGCGCCCAGACCACCGCGATCGCGATCGCCTCGACGAGGAGGTACGAGGGCCACGGGCCCATCACATCCAGCAGGCTCGGTCCCGCGGGCGCGTGGCTCAGGTACCCGTAGTTCGCGCCGGTCAGCGCATTGCCGATCATCGCGATCAGCGCCCACAGCACGGTCGCCCCGTAGGCGAAGCCGAATCCTCGCCAGGTGGGGCGCATGCGCAGGCCCCACACCAGGACCACGGGGATCAGCACTCCCGCGCCGTGGGCGATCCAGTACTCCGCGAACTCGAGAGGCGGCCACACGAAATAGTTGACGTCCGGCGTGAGCACGGACTGCATGTTCAGGGTGAGGCCCCAGTAGTAGGTGATGACCACGAGCCGCCGCGCGCGGGTGATCAGGGCGAGCGGCCCGATGAAGCGCAGCACGTCGGAGAGATGCAGGGGGAGCGACTCGTCGACGTCCCACGCCCATGGCATGAAGCCCCACAGCGTCCACAGGATCGAGTTGGCCAGCAGCGCCCAGCCGAGGATCCGCAGCCGGCGCTCGACGACGGGTGCGTCACCGCGGCGCACGACGATCACCGCGAGGACGCAGAGCACCGCGATGACCGCGAGCACCGTGAGGTGCTGGGCGCCGTAGGGCGTCATGTGCCCCAGCAGGGGCGCGTCCGCGCTGTCCACACCCGCAGGGTAGACCGGCGCGGACGCGGGGCAGCGGATGCCGCGGGCGGCGCCGCCTCAGGCGGCTGCGGGCGCCCCGGCCTCAGGCGGCCGCGGCCTCGCGGCGCACGCGCCGGGCATGCTGCTCCTTCAGCACGGTGACCAGGGCCGCCGCGAGGAGCGTGCCGATCAAGATCGCGAGCACGTACCCCCACACCGGGCTGATCGCGAAGAACACGAAGATGCCGCCGTGGGGAGCCTGGGAGCCCACTCCGAACGCCATGGAGAGCGCGCCGGTGACCGCGCCGCCGGCCATCATCGAGGGGATGACGCGCAGCGGGTCGGCCGCGGCGAAGGGGATCGCGCCCTCGGAGATGAAGGAGGCTCCCAGCAGCCAAGCCGTGGTGCCGTTCTCGCGCTCCACCTGCGTGTACAGCGAGCGCCGCACCGCCGTTGACAGCGCCATCGCCAGCGGCGGCACCATCCCGGCGGCCATCACCGCGGCCATGATGTGGAAGGACGCCTCGGTCCCCTGGGAGAGCCCCGCGGTCGCGAACAGGTAGGCCGCCTTGTTGATGGGGCCGCCCAGGTCCACGCACATCATCAGCCCCAGGATCACGCCCAGCAGGATCGCGGAGGTGCCGCTCATGCCGGTCAGCGCGTTCTGCAGGGCCTCCATCACCCAGGCCAGCGGGCGGCCGAGCACGAGCAGCATCGCTCCGGCGACGATCCCCGAGGTCACCAGCGGGATGATCACCACGGGCATCAGCCCGGCGAGCCAGCGCGGCGGGCGCAGCGAGGCGAGGCCCAGGGCGATGAGCCCGGCGAGCAGGCCCGTCACCAGTCCGCCCAGGAAGCCCGCGCCGACCGTCACCGAGATCGCCCCGCCGATGAAGCCGGGGGCGATGCCGGGGCGTCCGGCGAGGCCGAAAGCGATGAAGCCCGAGAGCGCCGCGACCAGGAAGCCCATTCCGGCGCTGCCGATCGCGAAGGCGACGGCGCCCAGGTACAGCAGCAGCCCGGCGCGCGAGGTCATCTCCTGCCCGCTCGCGCCGTCGTAGCTCAGGTGCCCCGGCAGGTTCGTCAGCGAGTTCCCGGTCGCGACGTCCTGCGCGACATAGGAGACGTCGAACCCGCCCAGCAGGAAGCCGAGGGCCATCAGCAGGCCGCCCGCGGCGACGAACGGGATCATGTACGACACGCCCGTCATCACGGCGGCCTGGATCCGCTTGGGCCAGGAGACCGCGGCGGCGGAGCTCGCCCCGGCGCCGCCCGAGCCGCTCGAGGCCTCCGTGGTCGCGTCGTCGGCCCCGGCGGGGACCTTCCGGGCGCGGGGATCGCGGGCGGCCGCGACGGCCTCGTCGACCATCTCGGGGCCGTGGGAGATCGCGCGCTTGACCGGGTGCTCGATGACCGGCATCCCCGCGAAGCGCTCGCGTCCCGAGATGTTGACGTCGGCCGCGACGATGATCGCGGAGGCCTCCGCGATCTGCTCGGAGGTGAACGGCGTGATGCCGCCCGATCCCTGCGTCTCCACGTGGAGGCGCACGCCCTTCTCCGCGGCGGCCGTCTCGAGGGACTCGGCGGCCATGTAGGTGTGGGCGATGCCGGTCGGGCACGAGGTGATCGCGAGCAGCACGGGGGAGTCCTCGGCAGCCGCGGACGGGCTCTGGGAGGCGGCGTCCTCCGGTGCGTCGGTCGCCGTCCCATCCGAGGGCGCGGGCGCGGGCGCGGGTGCGGATGCGGATGCGGAGTCTCCGGCCGATGACGACGCTGCGGATGCGGGCTCGGGCTCGGGCTCGATCACTCCCATCACCAGGTCGGCGGCCTCCTGGGGCGTCGCGGCGGAGCGCAGCGAGGCGAGGAACTCCGGGCGCACCAGGGCGCGCGAGAGCTGTGCGAGCAGCCGGAGGTGCTGGTCGTCGGTCCCGGCGGGCGCCGAGATGCCGATCACGAGATCGGCCGGCCCGTCGGTGGATCCGAAGTCGACCGGCTCGGTGAGCCGCAGCAGGCCGAGCGCCGCCTCGTGGACGGCCTCCGTGCGGCAGTGGGGGATCGCGAAGCCGCCGGGCATGCCGGTCGCGAAGGACTCCTCGCGGGCCAGCAGCCCGGCCTCGAGCCCGTCGCGGTCCGAGCGTCCGGTCGCGGCGATCAGGTCGGCCATCTGGCCGATCACCGCAGACTTGTCTCCCGCAGGCTCGACGTCCAGGTGGACGAGGTCCGCGGTCATGAGGGGTTCTGACATGGCCAGCTCCTTCTTCGGAGGGCCCGGCATCGCGCCGGGCGGGGGTCATCGGTCGTCGGCGGTGGGCCGACGTGACGTCGGGACGGGTGTCCGGTGGCGTCGTGCGGATCAGAGGGCCCGCACGGCATCGGGTCGGGCGACGACCTGATCCGGGCGGGGGATGGTGGTGCCGGGCAGGGCGACGGCGGCGCTGCCGTAGGCGACGGCGCGGGCGAGCGCCGTGGGGGCGTCCTCCCCGCGGCTGCGGGCGAGCAGGAACCCGGCGGTCGCGCAGTCTCCCGCGCCCACCGTGGAGACCACGCGGGTGGGGCCCGCGGGGCAGAACCAGGTGCCCTGGGAGCTCGCGAGCAGGGCGCCCGCACCGCCGAGGGTCACCAGGACTTCCCTGACGCCCTGTGCGCGCAGGTCCTGGGCGGCCTCGCCCACGGGGCCCAGCTCGGCGGCGTCCAGATCCGTGCCCGCGCCCTCGAGGGCGTCGAGGGCGGCGGCATCCAGGCCCGTGAGCTGCGCGAGCTCGAGCGCATTGGGCTTGAGCAGGTCCGGGGCGCACGTCGGGTCCTCGCCCCAGGCGGCGGCGAGTGCGCGCAGCGGGCCGTCGGAGGTGTCGACGCCCGCCCATGCCCCGTGCTCGTGCAGCACCCGGACCATCCGCGCGTACCAGTCCTCCGGGAAGCCGGGCGCGAGGGACCCCGAGAGCATCACCGTGTGCGCGAGCGACCGCTCGCCGGTGGGTGCGCTCTGGCCGCGCGGACCACGGGGTGCGCCATCGCCGATCCCGGTGAGCAGGGCGGACTCGAGGGCCTCCAGCTCGGTGGGGGAGATCCGGGCGCCCGGTTCGTTGAGCTTCGTGGTGACGGTGCCGGAGGCGGCGCCGAGCGCGTCGGGGCTCTCCGCGGACCCGGTGTCATCGGCGCCGCGGGCGGTGCCTGCAGTTCCTGTGCTGCCGCTGGTCCCCGTCTCCTCGAGCGGTGAGAGCACCGTGAGATTGGTGCGCACGGCGCCGTCGACCGGGGAGGTGCGCAGCGGTGCGTCGGCGGCCTCGAGAAGTGCCCGATAGGGGTCATCGGCCCCGACCGGCACGAGCGCCTCGACCTCGGCGCCGGCGAGGTGCAGGGCGCGGGCGACGTTCACGCCCTTGCCCCCGACCTGCGTGGACTCCCGGACGATGCGGTGCACGCCGCCCGCGGAGAGCGGAGAACCCAGGAGGACCGTGCGGTCCAGCGAGGGGTTCGCGGTGAGCGTGCGGATCATGCGACCACCACCTCGGTGCCGGCGTCCTCGAGCTCGGAGCGCAGCGCCTCCGGCAGGTCGGAATCGGTGACCAGGGCGTCGATGTCGCCCGTGCGGGCGAAGGCGACGAGCTGGCGGACCTGTGCCTTCGAGGAGTCCGCCAGCAGCACGCGCAGGCCCGCGCGCTCGACGATGGCGCTCTTCACCGCGCCCTCCTCGGGATCGGGGGTGAACAGCTCCGCGCCGTCGAAGCCGTTGCATCCCAGGAACGCGACCTCGGGGCGCAGCCGCGCGAGAGCGGAGACGGTCTCCGCGCCGACGCCCGCACCGGTGCCGGGACGCAGACGCCCGGGGAGCACGTGGACGGGCGGACCCGCGAGCCCCAGCGCCGCCTGCGCGACGTCGAGCGCGTGGGTGAGCACGGGCCCGGTGCGCTCGGCGAGATGGGGGACCAGCGAGAGGGTCGTGGTGCCGGCGTCCAGCAGCACGGAGGCCTCGGGATCCGTGGGGAGCAGCGCTCGCGCCGCATCGGCGATCCGTCGCTTGGCCTGGGTGTTCGTGGTCCGACGGGTATCGAGGTCCGGCTCCGCGTCGCGGGTGCGGCGGGCGATGGCGCCGCCGTGCACGCGGGCCAGCAGGCCTCGCCGCTCGAGGTCGTCGAGGTCGCGCCTCACGGTCTCGGTGGTCACGTCGAAGCGCTCGGCGAGGTCCGAGACCGTCACGCGGCCGGACTGCTCGAGCGCGTCGAGGACCTGGCGCTGTCGCTCCTGGGCGTACATCACATCACCTGCGTCGTCGGAGGGCGGGACACCGGGAGCTCGGGACTGCTCCTGGAGGTGAGCCACACACTAGAACATGAACCCAAGGAAAACAACATTGAAGTGTGTGGGTTGCTGTGGTGGGCGCGCAGTCGCCGCGCTCGGCCCTTCCGGCGCGGGCGGTAGCATCGGGGCACCCCCGCACGATCCGTCCCAGGAGCCCAGATGTCGCAGGCCTACCACGCCGATTCCTCCGATCTCGTGACGAAGGAGGTCCTCGACTGGGAGCTGTTCGGGACCGCGTCCCGGGAGCTCGCGCAGACCATCGCCGACTCGGGCTTCGATCCCGAGATCGTGATCGCGGTCGCGCGCGGAGGCCTGCTGCCCGCCGGCTCGCTCTCCTATGCGCTCGGCCTCAAGCTGGCCGACGCGATCAACGTCGAGTTCTACACCGACGTCCACGAGACCCTGCCGGATCCGGTCCTGCTCGCCCCGATGCTCGACACCGAGTCGATCCAGGGCAAGCGCCTGCTGGTGGTCGACGACGTGGCGGATTCCGGGCGCACCCTCGCGCTCGTGCTCCAGCTCCTGCGCGAGCAGGGCGCGGACGCCCGCAGCGCGGTGCTCTACGCGAAGTCCGCCTCGGTGGTCGCGCCCGACTTCGTGTGGCGGCGCACCGACGAGTGGATCGTCTTCCCGTGGTCGGCCGAGCCGCCCGTCACGCCCGCGACGCAGGCCTGATCACCCGCGCGCCCGTCCCGGGTCGCGGGTCCCTCGGGGCTGCGGGTCCCGCCGGGGCGTCAGCCCCGCGGGCGCCGCACCGTCGAGGGGCCGCTCTGGCGCCAGGTGCGGTCGAGCGCCGTCACCGCGTACCAGCCGCGTGCATCCGCGCCCGCGTGCGTGAACTGCTGTGCGCTCTCGTCCTCGTCGGCCCGCACCACGGCGACGAGGCTGCGTGCGTCCTCGAGGTCCCGGCTCGTCACGTGCGGTGAGCGCAGGCGCCAGATCGCGAAGCTGGTCGCCTCCCCGCTGAAGCGCAGCGTGACGCCCTTGCGCGAGGCGCGCACGGACTGCAGGTAGGGCGCGGCGGGCGCCGTCCCCTCGACGCTCTCGATGACGGGGACGATGGCCGGGTGCGCGAAGCGCTCGCGCACGAGCTGCTTCACCGCTCCGGTCTCGTCATCGCGCATGCTCGTCGCGCTGAAGTACACATAGCCCTGGACGGACCCCAGGTCACGGCCCAGCTCCACGTGCTCGGAGAGCTCGCCGGGGTCCTCGAAGGTGCCGTCGACCGCCTTGTAGGCCGCTTCGCCCACGAACAGCGCCACGTCGGAGTCCTCCGCGAGGTCCGCCCACCAGCGCACCAGGGTGTCGTAGTCGGCGAGCTCGTGGCCGATCTGCCAGTAGATCTGCGGGTTGATGTAATCGACCCAGCCCTGCTGGACCCAGCGCCGGGAGTCGGCGGAGATGATCTCGTACGACTCCGATCCCGCGGTGTCCGACCCCGCGGGATCGCTCGTGGAGTTCCGCCAGATGCCGAACGGGCTGATGCCGAAGCGCACGTGCGGCTTCTCCGCGCGGATCCTCTCGTGCATCTCGCTCACCAGCAGGTCGACGTTCTCCCGTCGCCAGTCCTCGATCGAGGAGGCCCCGTCGCCATGGCGCTCGAAGGTCCCGGCGTCCGGGAGCTCCTCGCCCTCGACCGGATACGGGTAGAAGTAGTCGTCGAAGTGCACGCCGTCGACGTCGTAGCGGGAGACGGCGTCCATCATCGCGTCCTGCACGAAGGCGCGGACCGCGGGGACGCCCGGGTCGTAGTAGAGCTTGCCGCCGTAGGCGAAGGACCAGTCCTCGTGGGCGCGCGCCGGATGGTCCTCGACGAGGTCGGCGGGGTCGTCGCTGGTCATGGAGACCCGGTAGGGGTTGAACCAGGCGTGGTACTCGAGGCCCCGGGCGTGGGCGGCGTCGATCTGGAAGGCGAGCGGGTCGTAGCCGGGGTCCTCGCCCTGAGTGCCCGTGAGCCACTGCGACCAGGGCTCGAAGGGGGAGGGCCAGAAGGCGTCGGCGGTGGGGCGCACCTGGGAGATGACGGCGTTCATACCGAGCTCCTGCGCCAGGTCGAGCCAGTCGAGGTACTCGCGCTTCTGCTCGTGCGCGCTCAGCCCCGCCTTCGAGGGCCAGTCGATGTTGTCGACCGACGCGATCCACAGGGCGCGGAACTCGCGCACCGGGGCGGTGCTCCGCCCCTGGCCGTGTCCGTGACCCGGACCGGTGCCGTGCCCCTTGCCGTGGTGGCCCGCGCCGAGTCCGCCGGGGGCTGCGGAGCCCCCGGCCTGCGCGGATCCCGCGCCGAGGGCGAATGCCGCACCACCGGCGGCGGCGCCGGTGGATGCGCGGAGCAGAGAGCGGCGGGCGAGGGGTTCCACGGGGCCTCCTGGGGCGGGAGAGGGGAGCGCGAGCCCGTGCGCGGACCGGCGGGCCGATCGCGCGCAGGGGACGGGTCTCGAGCGCGCCCCACGCTTCCATGTCCGCGTCTCCGTGGCAAGCGTCACACGCGGCACGCCGTCGGCCACGCGTTCCGCCACGAGCGCACGGGGCTTCCCCCGGCGCCCGCCAGGTGCCAGTGTGGGGCGCATGAAGATCACACTCATCGGAGGACATGGCAAGGTCGCGCTGCTCGCCGAGCCGCTGCTCGTCGAGGCGGGGCACGAGGTGCGCGCGGTCATCCGCAATCCCGACCAGGTGGCCGACATCGAGGCGACCGGAGCGGGAGCCGTCGTCATCGACATCGAGCGACTGGACGAGGAGGGCTGGAAGGATCTCATCGCGGATTCCGACGCTGTCGTCTGGGCGGCCGGCGCCGGCGGCGGGGATCCCGAGCGCACCTACGCGGTGGACCGCGACGGTGCGATCGCCTCGATGGACGCCGCCGCACGCGCGGGCGCCCGCCGCTACGTCATGGTCAGCTACTTCGGCGCCGGGCCGGACCACGGGGTCGATCCCGACAACGGCTTCTTCGCCTACGCGGAGTCCAAGGCCGCGGCCGACGAGCACCTGCGCGGCACCGACCTGGACTGGACGATCCTCGGCCCCAGCGGCCTCACCCTCGAGGAGCCTAGCGGCCGGATCGACGTCGAGGCCACCGAGAGCGGCACGGTCAGCCGCGCGAACGTGGCGCAGGTGATCGCCGAGGTCATCGACCGCCCCGAGACCTTCGGCCGGTTCGTGACGTTCAACGACGGGCAGACCCCGATCGCCGAGGCCGTCGCGGGGGTCTGACCCTCACCACGACCAGAACCCGTCGGGACCCGAGCGGCCCGTGGACCCCAGCGGTCCACGGGCCGCTCTCGTCGTCGTGCGGGCCTGAGCCGACCGGAGCTCAGGCCGTGGTCCGGCGGGACCCGCGCAGACGGGCGAGGGCCCGGACGACGAGCAGCACCGCGGCGCCGACGACGAGGCCGAGGGCCATCGAGCACAGGGTCGCGCCGAGCCAGCCGACCGCGCCGCCGATGCCCGGGATGTGCCCGAGGTGCTCCTCGAGGTGATGCACCCAGGCGTAGGGGACCGCGGCGCCGAGCTCGTGCGTGCCCTCGAGGATGATGTGCCCGCCCACCCAGAGCATCGCGGCCATCCCCACGTAGCTGATCACCGTCATCACGTGCGGCATCGCCGTGACCAGACCTCGGCCGACGCGCTGCGAGGCGGGGGAGTCGCGTCGGGACATCGCCAGGCCCACGTCGTCCATCTTCACGAGGATCCCGACGGCCCCGTAGACGAGCGCCGTCAGACCGATGCCGACGACGATCAGCACCGCGGTGCGCATCAGGAACGGCTGGTCGGCTGCGGTGTTCAGCGAGATCACCATGATCTCGGCCGAGAGGATCAGATCGGTGCGCACGGCGCCCTTGACGACCGTGTCCTCGGCGTCGGCGCCCTGCTCGGCGGAGGGCGCATCGGCGGAGTCGCTCCCGTTCGTGCTCCCTTCGCCGTGCCCGTGCGGGTGGACGAGCTCCCAGATCTTCTCGGCGCCCTCGAAGCACAGGAAGGCGCCGCCGAGCATGAGGATCGGCGTGAGCGCCCAGGGCGCGAGCCAGGAGAGCAGCAGGGCGATCGGCAGGATGATCAGCAGCTTGTTGACCAGGGAGCCGCGGGCGATGCGCCAGATGATCGGCAGTTCGCGCTTGGGCTCCAGCCCGCGCACGTACTGCGGGGTGACGGCGGCGTCGTCCACGACGACCCCGACGGCCTTCGCGCTCGTGCGCGCGGAGGCCGCTGCGACGTCGTCCGCGCTCGCGGCCGCCATCTTCGCCATCGCCGCGACGTCGTCCAGGAGTGCTGCGAGTCCGCCGGCCATGGGTGTCCCTCTCGCTCATGGGCAGTAGCGCGCTCACACTACCGGCAGGCACCACAGGGCGCCCGCCGCCGGACGAAGGCCGCCCGCCGCTCCTCGCCGCGACGGCCGTAGGCTGGTGAGGTCTGTGCCGAGACGTCCGAGGCACAGGTCAGTGACGTGATCAGCGACGTGAGAAGGAGGGGCCGATGACGTCGGCACGCCAGTGGGCCGCGACGATCGCTCTCGCAGTGGGAATCTTCATCCTCATCACGATCGAGGAGCTCCCGATCGGCGTGCTCAGCGTGATGGCGCCCGACCTCGGGGTGAGCGAGGGCGTCGCCGGTCTCGCGGTGACGGTGCCCGGCGTCCTCGCGGGCGTCGTCGCGATCTTCACGCCCGTGATCGCGGGATCCCTCGACCGTCGGCTCGTCCTCGTGCTCGCGCTGGCCAGCGTGGTCGTCTCCTGCGTGCTGAGCGTCATCGCCCCCACGTTCGCGGTGCTCCTGCTCGCACGGCTCTTCGCGGGCGTTTCGATCGGGCTGTACTGGGCGGTCCTCGCGATCGTCGCCGTCGCCCAGATGCCGCCCCACCGCGCTCCGCGCGCCCTGACCGTCGCCTTCAGCGGCGCCGGTGCGGCGCTCGTGCTCGGCGTGCCCGTGGCCTCGTGGATCGGCACGCATCTGGGATGGCGCACCGCGTTCGCGGTCGTCGGCTGCGCGGCACTGCTCGTGGCGATCCTGATCGCCGTCGTGGTCGCGCCCGTGCGCACGAGCGCCCCCGTCTCGATGCGGATGATGGGGCGCGCCGCAGCCGACCGCGGGGTCCGCCATGCCCTCGTGCTGACAGCGCTCATGATCACGGCGCAGTTCATCACCTACAGCTACGTGAGCCCGCTCCTGCACTCCCGAGCCGGTGTGCCCTTCACGAGCATCGGCGGGATGCTGCTGCTGTTCGGCGTCGCCGGGATGATCGGGAACTTCGCGGTCGGCATGGTGCTGCGCCGCAGCGCGCCCCTCGGGGTGCTGGTGATCGCCGCGGGGCTCGCCCTCGCGATCCTGGTGCTCCTGCTGGCCGTGAGGTCCCCGGCTTCGGCGTTCGTGGTGATGCCGCTCTGGGGTCTGTTCGCGGGCGCGGCCTCGGTGACGGTCCAGGCGTTCGTGAGCTCGGAGGGGCGCGAGGTCGTGGAGGAGGGCACGGCGCTGAACAGCGCCGTCTTCAACGTCTCGATCGCGCTCGGCGCGCTCATCGGCGGGCGGATCCTCGACCTCGCCGGCCAGGAGGCACTGATGATCGCCTCCGTGGTGATGCTCGGCGTCGCCCTCTTGGTCGTCGCCCGTTACCTGCGCACGACCCCGACGCACGTGTGATCGGCCCGCGCGGAGTCTCCCGGACAGTCCGGCCGTGCTCGCCCCGCGCGGCGGCGCTCACGCCGCGATGCGGTGCTCAGCCCGCGATGCGGAAGCCCGACGTCCCGCGCGGCTGCTCCTCGCGCACTTCGGTCCCGCTCACCCGCGCGCTCGTCGGGCCCTCCTCGAGCCAGGCGAGCATCTGGCGGACCGCGTCCTCGGGGCCCTCGACATCGGCCTCCACGGTGCCGTCCAGCAGGTTGCGCACGGTGCCGCTCACGCCGAGCGCCTCGGCGCGGTCGGCGGCGGCCCAGCGGAACCCGACGCCCTGCACGCTGCCGCTGACGCGGACGATCCTGCGGATGCTCGACGTGGACATGTCTCCTCCTGCCTCGGATGCTGCCGCCGATTCTGCCCGTTCCCGCGTCCGCGCTCCAGTTCCCGGTGTCGGTGCCGGTGCTGATGCCGGTGCCCGGGCCGCGCCGAGCCGAGCATTGCGCGGACGACGGCCGCGCACGCCGGAGGGCGGGCATCCGCAGCCTTCGTGGCCGCGGATGCCCGCCCTCGTCGGCGTCCCCGATGGGGATGGGTCAGGCGCGCTCGCCCTCTCCGTCGCCCTCGACGGGACGCCCGTCGGCGTCGGTGATGTCGACCTCCTCGCGGCCCACCTCGCCGCTGACGGTCTCGGTGTCCTGGACGGTGCGGGTGCCGATGTTGACCTGCTCGGTCGCCACGGTCTCCTTGTTCACCACGGGGCGCTCCTCGGTGAGGGTCACCTCGGCCTCGGTCTCGCCGTCGGCGATCTCGCCCCCGGTCTCCTCGCCGGCGGGCACCCGCTCGACGACGACCTCCTCGCGCTCGACGGGAACCTCGACCTGCTGGGTCTCGGAGACCGTGTACTTGCGCAGGCGCACGCGGCCGGTCTCGACCTTCTCGGTGCCGACGTTCAGACGCTCCTCGTGGAGGGTCACGGACTGCTTACCGTCCACGTCCGCCTGGTCGTCGGCCGCTCCGGGCGCGTCGGGCGCGTCGGCTCCCGCGGCCGTCCCGGCCTCCCCGCTCGCCGTCACGCCGTCCTGAGCGGCTCGCCGCTGCTCGTCCTCGAGCGCTCCGTCCCCGGTCTGCGCGTCGGCCCCGGTCCCGCGCCCGGCGAGACCCGCAGCTCCGACGCCGGCACCCGCGGCGCCGACCCCGGCACCCGCGGCACCGACCCCGGCACCCGCCCCGGCTCCGGCCTGGCCGTCGGCGACGGGTGCCTGCTGCTGGCCCTGCTGCCCCTGCACGGCCGGATCCTGCTGCGCCGTCCCGGTGCGATCCTGCTCGGTGCCGCGGCCCTGCGCGTCGGCCTCGCGGTCCCGGCCGTCGCCGGATGCGGCGTCGGGATCGCTCACCCCGTAGTAGCGGTAGAGCTCGGACTCCTCCTGGCGGGAGATCTCGCCGTCCTCGTCGATGTTCGGGGCGTCCTTGATGAACGACTTCTCGTAGGGGACGGTGATGGCGCCCTCTGCGTACTTCGCCTCGGCCAGCGGGATGAAGGTCTCGCGCGAGCCGAAGAGGCCGATGTTGACAGTGACCCACGAGGGATCCTGCGAGTCCTTGGTCAGGTACACCTGCCCGACCTTGCCCACCTTCTCGCCCGTGGAATCGAGGACCTCGGCGGTCTGGAGATCCGTGATGCTGCCCTGGAACGTCATGCTGTTCTCCTTCTGTGCGGTCCGCTCGTGCGGATGTCGATCGACGTCGCACCGGACCGGTCGACGGCGTCGCGCTCGGGGAGCGTTCTTCGACCGTACCGACTGTTGTGATCTGCGCCATATCCGTCACCGAGAATTCGTCGGCAGGTCACTCGGGCTCGTGCGGCGCGGATCCGGCGCATGCGCGACCGGAGATCTCAGCCGTTGTCGCCGCCGGTGTCGGCGGTGATCGTGCCCTTCGACGCCTCGGACTCGTCGGCGTTGTCGTCCCACTGCCACGCGGCGACGTCGGGATGGTCCGTGCCATGGGTGTACGCGTACTCGCGAGCGCGGATGCGGGAGTCGACCATCCGCTGGCGCAGACCGGCGAAGCGGGTCCCCAGGCCGTCGACCCGGTCGATCGTGTCGATCACCAGGTGGTAGCGGTCCATGTCGTTGCGCATGAGCATGTCGAAGGGCGTCGTGGTCGTGCCCTCCTCCTTGTAGCCGCGCGCATGGATCCGTGAGGCGCGATCGTGGCGGTAGGCCAGACGGTGGATCAGCCACGGGTAGCCGTGGTAGGCGAAGACGACGGGGGAGGACTCGCCGAAGATCCCGTCGAACTCCTTCTCCGAGAGACCGTGCGGGTGCTCCGACTCGTGCTGCAGGCGCATCAGGTCCACCACGTTGACCACCCGCACGCGCAGGTCGGGGATCTGCTCGCGCAGGATCTTCGCCGCCGCGAGCACCTCGATCGTCGGGATGTCCCCGGCGCAGGCGAGGACGACGTCGGGCTCCTCGCCCTCGACCTCGGTCCCTGCCCACTCCCAGATGCCCAGGCCGCGCGTGCAGTGGACGATCGCCTCGTCCATGCTCAGCCACTGCGGTCCCGGCTGCTTGCCCGCGACGACCACGTTCACGTACTGGCGCGAGCGGAGGCAGTGGTCGTAGGTGGACAGCAGCGTGTTGGCGTCCGGCGGCAGGTAGACCCGCACGATCTCGGCCTTCTTGTTGACCATGTGATCGATGAAGCCCGGATCCTGATGGGAGAAGCCGTTGTGGTCCTGACGCCACACGTGCGAGCTCAGCAGGTAGTTGAGCGATGCCAGCGGCCGGCGCCACTCGAGCTCGTTCGTCACCTTCAACCACTTCGCGTGCTGGTTCACCATCGAGTCGACGATGTGGATGAAGGCCTCGTAGGAGTTGAACAGCCCGTGCCTGCCGGTGAGGAGGTAGCCCTCGAGCCAGCCCTGGCACTGGTGCTCGCTGAGCACCTCCATGACGCGGCCGCGCGGAGCCAGGTGCTCCTCGTCGTCGTCCGGCACGAACTGCGCGTTCCACTGCTTGTCCGTGGCCTCGTAGACGGACTGCAGGCGGTTGGACGCGGTCTCGTCGGGCCCGAAGATGCGGAAGTTGTCGGGGTTGGCCTCGATGACGTCTCTCAGCCAGTCGCCCAGCACGCGTGTGGCCTCCGAGGTGGCCGCCCCGGGGCGCGGGACGTCGACCGCATGCTCGCGGAAGTCGGGCAGGCGCAGTGCCCGCAGCACGGAGCCGCCGTTGGTCACGGGGTTCGCCGACATCCGTCGGGTCCCGGCGGGCGCGGTCTCCGCGTACTCCTCGCGCAGCCGCCCCTCCTCGTCGAACAGCTCCTCGGGTCGGTAGGAGCGCAGCCACGAGTCCAGGACCGCGAGATGCTCGTCGGTGTCGCGGGCGTTGGACAGCGGCACCTGGTGCGCGCGCCATGACCCCTCGGACTTCTTGCCGTCGATCTCCGCGGGCCCGGTCCATCCCTTCGGCGTGCGGAAGACGATCATCGGCCAGGTGGGCCTCTCCGGCTCCCGTCCGGCGGCGTCGTCCTCGGCCGCCTTCGCCTTGATCTCCGCGATGCGGTCCAGGGCCGTGTCGAGCACCTCGGCGAAGCGCGCGTGCGCAGCGAGCGGGTCCTCGTCGTCGAAGCCGCCGGTGAAGAACAGCGGCTCGTGGCCGTACCCGCGCATGAGGTCGGCGAGCTCGTCCTCGCCGATGCGCGCCAGCACCGTGGGGTTCGCGATCTTGTACCCGTTGAGGTGGAGAACGGGGAGCACCACGCCGTCGGTCAGGGGATTGATGAACTTGTTGCTGTGCCAGGACGTGGCCAGAGGGCCGGTCTCGGCCTCGCCGTCGCCGACCACGGTGAACGCGAGGAGACCCGGGTTGTCGAGGACGGCCCCGTAGGCGTGGGAGAGCGAGTAGCCGAGCTCGCCTCCTTCGTGGATCGAGCCCGGGGTCTCCGGCGCCGCATGGGACGGGATCCCGCCGGGGAACGAGAACTGGGTGAACAGGCGGCGCATGCCGGCCTCGTCCTCGGTGACCGAAGGGTAGGTCTCGGTGTACGTGTGCTCGAGGTACCCCGCGGCGACCACGCCGGGCCCGCCGTGGCCGGGACCGGTCACGTACATCGCGTCGAGATCGCGCTGGCGGATCGCCCGGTTCATGTGCGCGTACAGGAACGTGAGCCCGGGGGTCGTGCCCCAGTGGCCGAGCAGGCGGGGCTTCACGTGCTCGCGCGCGAGCGGCGTGCGCAGCAGCGGATTGTCCATCAGATAGATCTGGCCGACGGAGAGGTAGTTCGCGGCCCGCCACCAGCCGTGCAGGCGGAGAAGCTCTTCCTGGTCGGGGGCGGTGCCTTCGGCTGCGGGCCGGACTGCGGGCCGGACCGGCTGGGTCGGTGCCTCGTCCATGGGACTCTCCTCGTTCCTCGGGGGACCGGACGGATGCGTCGTGTGCCCCACGCTAGGGCTGCGTGCGCTCCCGCGGAACCCCTCGGGCCCGGTCCGCGCCGCGGCGCGCGGATCCGGCTACGCTCCGTGCATGGCACAGGCGAAGAAGCAGCAGAGCCCTCGTCCGACGAAGAGCACGAAGCAGGGCGGGGGCGCGAAGTCGGCGAAGCCGGCACAATCGGCGAAGGCGGCGACGAAGTCGTCGCGCGATCTCCGACCCGTCGTCCTCTCACCCGGCTCCCTGCCGGACGACGTCCCGAGCGGCTTCACGGTCCCGCCGGGCTGGGCGGGCGACGTCCACGAGTTCGACCCGCACGCGACCCCGGGCTTCGACGGCGGCAAGAAGAAGGGCGAGAAGCACCTCCTGGCCTGCGACGACTCCCTTGCTGATCTGCAGGAGCGACTCTTTGCAGCCCACCACGGGGCGACGTCCGGCGGGCGCAGCGTGCTGCTGGTCGTCCAGGGCATGGACACCTCCGGCAAGGGCGGGATCATGCGGCACGTCGTCGGCGCAGTGGACCCGCAGGGCATCTCGATCACCGCGTTCAAGGCGCCCACCGAGGAGGAGAAGCAGCACGACTTCCTGTGGAGGATCCGCCCGCACGTGCCCGCGGCCGGCCAGATCGGCGTCTTCGACCGTTCGCACTACGAGGACGTGCTCATCCATCGGGTCCACGGATGGGCCGACGCCGAGGAGATCGAGCGGCGCTGCGCCGCGATCAACGCCTTCGAGAAGGAGATCACCGACTCGGGGGTCACGATCGTGAAGGTCATGCTCCACCTCTCGTACGCCGAGCAGGGGGAGCGGCTGATGGAGCGCCTCGAGCGCCCGGACAAGCACTGGAAGTTCAACCCGGGGGACATCGACGAGCGCGGGTACTGGAGCGCCTACATGGACGCCTACTCGAAGGCTCTCAGCGCGACCTCGACCCCGCACGCACCATGGGTCGTGGTGCCCGCGGACCGCAAGTGGTACGCCCGGATCGCCGTGCAGCAGCTGCTGCTGCAGGCTCTGGGCGAGATCGACCCGCAGTGGCCCGCCGCGGACTTCGATGTCGCCGAGCAGACCGCGCGACTGCGGGAGACCTTCGCTTCGCAGCGATGAGTCGGGGCCGACGGGGCACAATGGACGGACCAGCGCACATCGAGCAGAAGGATGCATGACATGGCCACCACCGCCTTCAAGGGAACACCCGTCACCACCGTCGGCGAGCTCCCCGCTGTCGGCTCCGCCGCCCCCGCGTTCGAGCTCGTCGGGCAGGACCTCGGTGCCGTCGCCACGGGCGACTTCTCCGGCCGACGGATCGTGCTGAACATCTTCCCGTCCCTGGACACCGGCACCTGTGCGATGAGCGTGCGCCGCTTCAACGAGATCGCGAGCGGCCTGGAGAACACGGTCGTCGTGTGCGCCTCGAAGGACCTCCCCTTCGCGCAGGCCCGCTTCTGCGGCGCGGAGGGACTGACGAACGTGGTCACCGGCTCCGCCTTCCGGTCGAGCTTCGGGGAGGACTTCGGGGTCACGCAGACCGACGGCCCCCTGCAGGGCCTCCTCGCCCGCGCGGTCGTGGTGATCGACACGGACGGCACCGTGCTCCACAGCCAGCTGGTCCCGGAGATCTCCGAGGAACCCGACTACGACGCCGCCGTGGCGGCGCTCGGCTGACACGAATAGTCGTCGGACGATCGCCGTCCTGAGCGAGGCCCCGGGCAGTCATGCCCGGGGCCTCGCGCGTGCTCACGGCACGTGCGTCCGACGCGTGAGGCGCGGTCCAGGGCGACCCGCGGCCGGGTCTAGGGTTGCAGGTCGGACCGCATCCGCCGAGCGGTCCGACGCACACGCCCCTCGGGCCCCGAGGGACGGCGAAGGAGGAGAGGGCGCGTGGATCCGCAGTCGCTCGTGGTGCTGCTCGTGATGGGTGCCCTCGCGGGCGCGATCAATTCCGCGGTGGGCAGCGGATCCCTGCTCACGCTCCCCGTGCTCCTCGCCCTCGGCCTCGATCCCGGCACCGCCGTGCGCACGAACACCATGGGCATGGTGTTCTCGACCGTCGGCTCGTTCTTCGGCTACCGGCGCGAGATCTCCGCCGAATGGCGCGACGTGCGCCCCCTCGCCGCCATCGTGGTCGTGACCGCGACCATCGGGTCCTGCCTGCTGCTGATCTCACCGCCCGGAGCGCTCCAGGTCGTCGTCCCCGTCCTCATCGTGGTCGCGCTGCTGCTCGTGGTCTTCCAGAAGCGACTGGCCACCTGGATCCCTCGGCGGGGGACCGGCCGGGGGGACGCGGACGCCGGCAGCAGCGCGGCCGCCTACCGCTCGCCGGGCCTCATGGTCTCCATGGGAGCCGCCTCGATGTACGGGGGCTACTTCACGGCCGCGCAGGGCATCCTCTACCTCGGCCTGCTCGGTGCCTTCACCGGCCGCTCGATGAAGAGCGTCAACGCCGTGAAGAACCTGTTCAGCCTGCTGGTGAACGTGATGGCGGCGCTCGTCTACCTGGTGGCCCACTTCGCCTTCGGCGCCGACGTGCGGTGGGAGGGCGTGATCGCGATCGCGCTCGGAGCCCTGCTCGGCGGCTACTTCGGCTCCCACCTCACCAAGCGGCTTCCCGAATGGGTGCTGCGCGGCACCATCGTGGTGATCGCGCTTCTCGCCCTCGTGCGTCAGATCCTGGGCTGAGCGGCCCGCTCCGCTCCCAGGCCCCTCGACGCGGGCGGAGCGTGCGGAGAATTCGTTCGACGCCGCCGCCGTCCCCCCGATAGCGTCCCGCCCATGGGAACCCTTCTCCGTGCGGTCCTCGCGGACCGCGCACTCACCTTCCGCGACCGCCGCGCCTGACGGCGCGCCGTCGCATGATGCGCGCCGTCCCGTCGAGAGCCCTCGCACCCGGACGCGCGAACCTCGCCTCCCCCTGCCGCCGGCACGGGTGAGATGCCGGGTGCTCCGACCCGACAGCACGGAGACCACCCATGCCCCGCTCCCGCCATGGCGGACGCCATGAACTCGGCCAGAACTTCCTCGTCCACCGGCCCACTCTCGAGCAGATCGCCGATCTCGTCCCCCGGGACGGCACGAGCGTGCTCGAGCTCGGCGCCGGCGACGGCGCCCTCACCCGTGTGCTCGCCGCACGGGGCGTGACGCTCACAGCCCTCGAGATCGACGAGCACCGCGCCCGGGCGCTGCGCCGCGACCTGCCCGGTGCCCGCGTGATCGCCGCCGATGCGCTCAGCCATCCGCTCGAGGCGGCGACGATCGTCGGCAACATCCCCTTCCACCTGACCACACCCATCCTGCGGCGCCTGCTGCGGGAGCGCAGCTGGCGTCGCGCCGTCCTGCTCACGCAGTGGGAAGTGGCCCGCAAGCGCGCCGGGGTGGGCGGATCCACCCTGCTGACCGTCCAGGCCGCGCCATGGATCCACGCGAGGCTCGAGGGGCGCGTGCCGTCGCGTGCCTTCCGCCCCGTGCCCGCGGTCGACGGCGGGATCCTCGTGCTCGAGCGCCGCGAGCGTCCCCTCGTCCCGCTCCGGGAGCGCGCCGCGTACGAGCGCTTCGCGCGCCGCGTGTTCGCGGGCGGGGGAGGGACCCTCGAGAGGATCCTGCCGAGGGCCCTGCCTCCTCGCGGGGCGTCGGGCCGGCGCCGGATCGACGACGCACTGCGGGTGGCCGGCGTCGCGCGCCGGGACCGGCCCCGGGACCTCGCGCCTCGCCAGTGGGCGCTCCTCTGGAAGCGGCTCGGCCGCACGCCCCGCGACTGAGCGCGTGCCGGGCGCTCGTCGTCCGACGACCTCGTGGTCCGACGACGAAGGGCCCGGACGCCGAAGCATCCGGGCCCTTCCACTGGTCGACCGCACTCGGGAGGTGCGGTCGCCCCTCAGCGCGTCAGCGCATCAGCGGTCACAGCGCGGAGCTGATCTCCTCGACGATCGCGTTGAGCGTGGTCGAGGGACGCATGACGCTCGCGGCCTTCGCCTCGTCGGGACGGTAGTAGCCGCCGATGTCGGCCGGCTTCCCCTGCACGGCGAGCAGCTCGCCGTCGATGGCCTCCGCCTTGCCCGCGAACTCCTGGGCGATGGGGGCGAACGCCTCGGCGAGCTCCGCGTCGTCGGACTGCGCGGCCAGCTCCTGCGCCCAGTACAGGGCGAGGTAGAAGTGGCTGCCGCGGTTGTCGATCGTGCCCAGCTTGCGCTGCGGGGACTTGCCGTTGTTCAGCAGGGTCTCCGTCGCGCGGTCCAGGGCGTCGGCGATCACGCGGGCGCGCTCGTTGTCCTCGGTGCGCGCGAGGTGGCGCAGGGACTCGGCGAGGGCCAGGAACTCACCGAGGGAGTCCCAGCGCAGGTAGTCCTCCTCGACGAGCTGCTGGACGTGCTTGGGGGCGGAGCCTCCCGCACCTGTCTCGAACAGTCCGCCGCCGTTCATGAGCGGCACCACCGAGAGCATCTTGGCGCTCGTGCCCAGCTCCATGATCGGGAACAGGTCGGTGAGGTAGTCGCGCAGCACGTTGCCGGTCACGGAGATCGTGTCCTCGCCGCGGCGCACGCGCTCCAGGGTGTGCTTCGTCGCCTCGACGGGGGAGAGGATCCGGAGGTCCAGGCCCTCGGTGTCCTCCTCGGCGAGGTAGGCCTCGACCTTGGCGATGAGGTTGCGGTCGTGGGCGCGGGACTCGTCCAGCCAGAACACGGCGGGCATCCCGGACTCGCGCGAGCGGCGCACGGCGAGCTGCACCCAGTCGCGGATCGGGGCGTCCTTGGCCTGGCAGGCGCGGAAGATGTCGCCGGCCTCGACCTGCTGGGCCATCAGCGCCGCGCCCGAGGAGTCGCGCACCTCGACGCGGCCGTCGGCCTCGATCTCGAAGGTCTTGTCGTGGCTGCCGTACTCCTCGGCCTTCTGCGCCATCAGGCCGACGTTCGGCACGGTGCCCATGGTGGTCGGGTCGAAGGCGCCGTTCGCCTTGCAGTCCTCGATCGTCGCCGCGTAGACGCCCGCGTAGGAGGAGTCGGGGATGACGGCCAGGGTGTCCTGCTCCGCATCGTCCTTGTTCCACATGTGGCCGGAGGTGCGGATCATCGCGGGCATCGAGGCGTCGATGATGACGTCGCTGGGCACGTGCAGGTTGCTGATGCCCTTGTGGGAGTTCACCATGGCGATCGCCGGGCCCTCGGCGAGGCCCTTGGTGATCTCCTCGCGCACGCCCGCGGCGACCTCGGGGTCCAGGGCGTCGACCCCGGCGAGGATGCCGCCCAGGCCGTTGTTCGGGGACAGGCCCGCTGCGGCGAGCTGCTCGCCGTACGCCGAGAAGAGGGCGGGGAAGAAGGCGCGGACGGCGTGGCCGAAGAGGATCGGGTCGGAGACCTTCATCATCGTGGCCTTGAGGTGCACGGAGAACAGGACGCCCTGCTCCTTCGCGGCCCGGACCTGCGCGGCGAGGAAGGCGTCCAGCGCGCGGGCGCTCATGACGGTCGAGTCGACGACCTCGCCCTCGAGCACGGGGATCGAGGGCTTCAGCACGGTCTCGGCGCCGTCGGCGGCGACGTGGACGATCGAGAGCTCGTCGTCCTTCTCGAGGACGACGGACTGCTCGTTCGCCCGGAAGTCGTCGGCGTCCATGGTCGCCACGGTGGTCTTCGAGTTGGCGGACCAGGCGCCCATGCGGTGCGGGTGCTTCTTCGCGAAGTTCTTCACGGCCTGGGGCGCGCGGCGGTCGGAGTTGCCCTCGCGCAGCACGGGGTTCACGGCCGAGCCCTTGACCGCGTCGTAGCGGGCGCGCACGTCCTTCTCCGCGTCGGTCGAGGGGGACTCGGGGTAGTCGGGCAGGTCGATCCCGGCGGCCTGCAGCTCGGCGATCGCGGCCTTCAGCTGCGGGACCGAGGCCGAGATGTTCGGCAGCTTGATGATGTTCGCCTCGGGGGTCTTCGCGAGCTCGCCGAGCTCCGCGAGCGCGTCGGCCTCGCGCTGGTCCTCGGGCAGGAGGTCGGAGAAGGCCGCGACGATGCGGCCCGCGAGCGAGATGTCCCGCGTCTCCACATCGATCCCGGCAGTGCGCGAGAACGCCTCCAGGATCGGCAGGAACGACACGGTGGCGAGCATCGGCGCTTCGTCGGTGTGGGTGTAGATGATCCGCGACATGATCGGTGGGGCTCCCTCGGGTCGGGGTGATGTCTCGACGTCAAGACTATCCGAGGGCGCGCGCGGCGTCCTCAGGGAAGGCGGGACCGTGCGACCCCGGCCGCACGCTGCCCGCACGCTGCCCGCACGTCGCCCGCGCCCCGCCGGCAGCCCGCCCGCGCCGCGGCCGCGAGGGCGAGCAACGCGCGTCCCAGGCGTCGGGCCGAGGGCGCCGGTGCGCGGGCGTCCTCCTAGACTTCCCCCATGTCCTTCCTCTCCGTGACCGACCTGCGCGGGACCCGTCCCGGCCCCGCCGAGCTCGCCGCCTCCCTGCCCCGTCCCGAGGTCGACGTCGCCGCGGCGGCGGAGGCCGTCGCCCCGGTGATCGAGGACGTCGCGACGCGCGGCGCGGCCGCCGTCCTCGAGGCCTCCGAGCGCTTCGACGGCGTGCGGCCCGAGCACCTGCGCGTCCCGCCGGAGGAGATCGCGCGTGCGCTCGCCGAGCTCGACCCGTCGGTGCGCGCGGCCCTGGAAACCGCGATCTCGCGGGTCCGCGCCGTCGATGCCGCCCAGGTGCGCGAGCCCGACAGCGTCGAGGTGATCCCCGGCGGACGCGTCACCCAGCGCTGGGTGCCCGTGCGCCGCGTGGGCCTGTACGTCCCCGGCGGCCGCGCCGTGCTGCCCAGTTCCGTGGTGATGAACGCCGTGCCCGCGCAGACCGCCGGTGTGGGAACGATCGTGCTCGCCTCCCCGCCGCAGAAGGAGTTCGGCGGCCTGCCGCACCCCACGATCCTCGCGGCCTGCGCCCTGCTGGGGATCGAGGAGGTCCTCGCCGTCGGCGGCGCGCAGGCGATCGCTCTGCTCGCCCATGGCGCCGACGATCTCGGCGACGGCCGTGCGCTCGAGGGCGTGGACCTCGTGACCGGCCCCGGGAACGTCTACGTCGCGGCGGCGAAGCGTCTGGTGCGCGGCATCGTCGGGATCGACGCGGAGGCCGGGCCGACGGAGATCGCGATCCTCGCGGACGCCTCCGCCGCGCCCCGCCTGGTCGCCGCCGACCTTATCTCCCAGGCCGAGCACGACCCGATGGCCGCCGCCGTGCTGGTCACGGACGACGAGTCCCTCGTCGACCGCGTCGAGAAGGAGCTGGAGGCCCAGGTCCCCGCGGCCGAGCACCACGAGCGGATCGCCGAGGCGCTGCGCGGGCGTCAGAGCGGCGCGATCCTCGTGGACGACATCGAGCAGGGCCTCGCGGTCGTCGACGCCTACGGCGCGGAGCACCTCGAGATCCAGACGGCCGACGCGGCGGGCGTCGCCGCGCGAGTCACCAACGCCGGCGCGGTGTTCGTCGGCCCCTTCAGCCCGGTGAGCCTGGGCGACTACGCGGCCGGCTCCAACCACGTGCTGCCGACGGGCGGCACCTCGCGCTTCGCCGGAGGGCTCGGCGTGCAGTCGTTCCTGCGCGGCATCCACGTCGTCGAGTACGACGAGGACGCGCTCGCCGCGTCACGGGAGGCGGCGACGACGCTCGCCCGCTCGGAGGGCCTGCCGGCCCACGGCACCGCGGTGGACGTGAGGTTCGCTCCCGACGCGTGAGGGGCGGGCTCGTCGACGGGGGAGTGCTTCCGGCGGGGCTCGCCCCGGGTCCTCAGGAGTTGTCGGCCTTCTCGGCGACGGTCCTGGCCTCGGCGGCCTTCTCATCCGCGGTCCCGGTGGTCACCTCGGGCCCGGTCCCCGTCTCGAGATCGGCCTCGTCCACGACCTCGACGACCCTGCGCTCGCCGCGCGTGAGGAAGGTCGCGATCGCGCGCCAGCCGAGCATGAGCACGCCGAGGACGATCGAGGTGACGATCACGAAGGACACCTCGGTGCCGGCCTGCATGAGGGTGCGCACGGCCATGGCGCCGACGATGGTGATCGCCCACACGAACACGCCCTGCGGCCAGACGCGGAAGGGCGCGCGCCAGGTCTGCGCGGCCAGATGGCCGACGAGGAGGGCGGCAGCGAAGGGCCAGCCCACCAGCACGAGATTCTGCGTCGAGATGTCGTAGCCGTGCTGGAGCAGGCCGATCGCGACGAAGAGGACCACGGCGAGGACGTCGCCGATCAGGGCACCGAGGAAGCGAAGCACCGCGCCAGGGTACCGACCCGCGGGTGGTCGGGCGCTGGGAGCGTGGCGGGACGCACGTGCGCGGGGCGGGGGAGCGCCCGGCGACGAGGTGCCCGAGCAGGACCGATGGCGGCCGGTTCCGCGCACCGGGCGGCGCGGATCCCACCAGGTCCGGACCTCTACGATGGGGCCATGCCCACCTCGAGCCGACCCGACCCCGCCGCGCCCGGCGCCGAGCCCGCAGATCCCGTCGCGCGCCCGGGGATCCCGCCGCGCCGCGAGGACCTCGCGGGCGTCGAGCCGTACGGGGCCCCGCAGATCGACGTGCCGCACCTGCTGAACGTCAACGAGAACCCCTTCGGGCCGTCCGCCGAGCTCGCCGCCGACCTGGGACGCGCGGTGCAGGAGGCGTCGGCCGGTCTGAACCGCTATCCCGACCGCGAGTTCACGGCCCTGCGCGCCGATCTCGCCGAGTACCTCGCCGCGGAGTCCGGGGTCCCTGCGCCCGCGGTCGAGGCGGTCTGGGCGGCGAACGGCTCGAACGAGGTCATGCACCAGCTGATGCTCGCCTTCGGCGGGCCCGGCCGGACGGCGCTCGGCTTCGCGCCGCACTACTCGATGTATCCCGAGTATGCGCGCGACACCTTCACCCGCTGGGTTGTCGCCGACCGCGGCCCCGCCCCGGACTTCGCGCTCGACGCGGACGACGTGCGCGAGGCGATCTCCGCGCACCGCCCGCACATCGTCGTCCTCACCAGCCCGAACAACCCGACGGGAACGGCCCTGGACCCGGAGGTCGTGCGCGCCGCCGCCGAGGCGCTGCTGCCCAGCTCGGGGATGCTGGTGGTCGACGAGGCCTACGGCGAGTTCCGGCGCGACGGCGTGCCCAGCGCCCTCGAGCTGCTCGGCGAGTTCCCGAACCTCGTGGTCACGCGCACGATGTCCAAGGCCTTCGCGCTCGCCGGCGGGCGCCTGGGCTATCTGGTCGCGGATCCGCGGATCGTCGACGCCGTCCGCGTGGTGCGCCTGCCCTACCACCTCTCGGCCGTCACCCAGGCCGTCGCCCGCACCGCGCTCGCGCACCGCGAGGAGCTGCTGGGCCAGGTCGAGCGGCTGCGCGCCGAGCGCGACGCGCTCTTCGATCACCTCGTCGAGCGCGGTCACGTCGTCGCCCCCTCGGACGCGAACTTCGTGTACTTCGAACCGCTCCTGCACCGGGCCGCGAGCCGCCACGAGGTGTGGGAGGCTCTGCTCGAGCGCGGCGTGCTCATCCGCGAGGTCGGGCCCGAGCCCTGGATGCGGGTCTCCGTCGGCACGCCCCAGGACAACGCCGCATTCCGCACCGCCCTCGAGGAGGCCGACCCCCGATGACACAGATCCCCGACGCGCCCCGCGCGCACCGCACCGCGAGCATCTCGCGCACCACCCGCGAGTCCAGCGTCGAGGTGTTCCTCGACCTCGACGGCAGCGGTCAGGTGGACGTCTCCACCACCGTGCCGTTCTACGACCACATGCTCACGGCACTGGGCGCCCACGCGCGCTTCGACCTCACCGTGCGCGCGAGCGGCGACACCGACATCGACGTCCACCACACGGTGGAGGACACCGCGATCGTGCTCGGCCAGTGCCTGCGCGAGGCCCTCGGCGACAAGCGCGGCATCACCCGCTTCGGCGAGGCCACCATCCCGCTCGACGAGGCGCTCGCCCACGCCGTGGTCGACGTCTCCGGCCGTCCCTACTGCGTGCACACCGGCGAGAGCGAGGCGCAGGCCCTGCATCTCATCGGGGGGCACTTCACCGGATCGCTGACCCGGCACGTCCTGGAGTCGCTGTCCTTCCACGCGGCCATCTGCCTGCACATGCGCGTGCTCGCCGGTCGGGACCCGCACCACATCGTCGAAGCCCAGTTCAAGGCCCTCGCCCGGGCCCTGCGCGCCGCGTGCGCGCCCGATCCGCGCGTCGCCGACATCCCCTCCACGAAGGGAGCACTGTGAGCACCGCAGAACCGCCCCGCCCCTCCGGCGGCGACGACGACATCGACGCCGAGTTCGCCCGCCTCACCCAGGGCCTCGACCTCGGCGGCGGCGTCGAGGACGCCGCAGAGGAGTCCGCGCCCTTCACCGTCGAGGACATCATCGGCGGCGGGGACGACGAGGAGCCCGCGATCGCCGTGGTCGCCACCTCCGTCGCCTCCGCGAAGGCCCTCGCCGGCGCGATCCGCCTGGGCCGCGAGGCCCGCACCGACGGCGCCGACATCCCCGCCGGCGCCCGCGTCCACGACACCGGCATGGGCGCCATCGCCGTCGGCGCCCTCCAGGAGGACGCCGCCCACGAGCTCGCCGCCGTCACCTCGACCGCCCTGCAGCGCAACGGCGTCGTCCTGTTCTGGCGCAAGGGCGACCGCATGACCGCCACCCGCTACAAGGCGGGGGAGCGCGGGGACGACGTCTCGCCCGCGATCGTCATGGGCGCGATGGACGAGGTCGTCGAGCAGCTCATGCTCGGCTCGGCCGACGTCGCCACCCTCGGCGAGGGCTACGACCCCGCCGTCCTCACCCGTGACGAGGCGCTCGCCTGGATCGCGAAGGGGCGCAAGGGTCGATGAGCGGGAGCCAGAGCAGCCCCTCCCCGCAGAGCGACGCCCCTGCGCCGCGCGTCGTCGTCCTGGACCACGGCAGCGGGAACGTCCGCTCCGCCGTGCGCGCCCTCGAGGCCGCCGGGGCGGACGTCGAGCTGACCGCCGATCGGCAGCGTGCGCTCGGAGCCGACGGGCTCGTCGTCCCCGGCGTCGGCGCCTTCGCCGCGACCGCCGCGCAGATCCGTGCCGTGGGCGGCGACCGCATCATCGAGCGCCGCCTGGCCGGCGGGCTCCCGGTGCTCGGCATCTGCGTGGGCCTGCAGGTCATGTTCGCGGCCGGCACCGAGCACGGAGAGCGCGCGGCGGGCCTCGACCAGTGGCCCGGTGAGATCACCCGCCTCGAGGCCGACGTCGTCCCGCACATGGGCTGGAACACCGTCGAGGTCCCCCAGGGCAGTCGGCTGTTCGCCGGCATCGAGGACGAGCGCTTCTACTTCGTCCACTCCTACGCCGCCCGCTCCTGGGAGCTCGAGTCGCAGCCGCCGATGCCGGACCCTCTGGTCGCCTGGTCCGATCACGGCGGCGACCGCTTCGTCGCCGCCGTCGAGAACGGCGGGCTGACCGCCACCCAGTTCCACCCGGAGAAGTCCGGCGGGGCCGGGACGCGTCTGCTGCGCAACTGGCTCGCGGGACTGCCGCGCCTCGCGACGAGGTCGGCCGCCTCATGATCCTCGCCTTCGTCATGCTCTTCGCCGGCGGGATGCTGCTCGGCGGCGCGTGGTCCTTCCACCGTTCGGGCAAGCCCTGGTGGCTGCGGATCCTGCTCCTCGTCCTCGGTCTCGTCTGCGTGGCCGTCTGCATCTGGCGCATCCAGACCTGACGCGCGATCCCGCCGGCCCTCGGGCCCTGCCCGGCGCCTCGACCGGCCCTTCCTCTCACCTCTCCCACCGTCCGTTCCCGGAGGACCCCATGACCAGCCCCGTTCTCGAACTCCTGCCCGCCGTCGACGTCCAGGACGGCCAGGCCGTCCGCCTCGTCCAGGGCGAGGCCGGCACCGAGACCAGCTACGGATCGCCTCTCGAGGCCGCCCGCACCTTCGAGCACGGCGGGGCGAGCTGGCTGCATCTCGTGGACCTCGACGCCGCCTTCGGACGGGGCAGCAATGCGAACCTGCTCGCCGAGGTCGTCGCGGCCGTCGACCTGCAGGTCGAGCTCTCCGGCGGCATCCGCGACGACGCGAGCCTCACGGCCGCGCTCGCGACCGGGTGCCGCCGCGTGAACCTCGGCACCGCCGCCCTCGAGAACCCCGAGTGGACGGCCGAGGTCATTGCCGAGCACGGCGACCGCATCGCCGTGGGCCTCGACGTGCGCGGCTCGACGCTCGCCGCCCGCGGCTGGACCAAGGAGGGCGGCGACCTCTGGGAGGCGATCGAGCGCCTCGACGCCGCCGGCTGCGCCCGATACGTCATCACCGACGTCACGAAGGACGGCATGATGAGCGGCCCCAACGTCGACCTGCTGCGCCGCGTGTGCGAGAGCACCGACGCGAAGGTCGTGGCCTCCGGCGGCATCTCCTCGCTCGACGACCTCGCGGCGCTGCGGGCCCTGGTCCCCGAGGGCGTCGAGGGCGCGATCGTCGGCAAGGCCCTCTACGCCGGCGCGTTCACCCTGCCCGAGGCCCTCGAGGTGGCGGGGCGCCCATGACGCCCGCGGGAGAGGTGCCCGATCCGTCGAGCCGAGAGGCGCCGGGCCCGTCGAGCCGAAAGGCGCCGGATCCGGCCGGCGGAGCGGCGCCGGACCCGGAGAGCGCCGTGGGCGGGCGCTCCCTGCCCGCGCATTTCCGCGAGAAGTCGCGCTTCACCGACACCGCGGGCACCAGCTGGGCGGGCCGTGACTACACCACGAGTCCCTTCCCCGAGGACGACGGCACCACGCCGCGCCCCGTCGCCGAGGCGCTCGACGCGCTCACTGCGGGGCGCGACCCCTCCCGGCGGCACCTGGTCGCCGCGCTCGCGGGCAGCCGCGTGCTCGTGCCGATCATGGCCGTCGCCACCGAGGAGGGCACGACCGCCCACGGCCTGACCGGCGACAACGGAGCCGACATGGCGATGGTCTCCATCACCGCGCCCGACGGCTCCCGTGTGCTCCCCGTGTTCACCTCGGTCGCCCAGCTGCAGCGCTGGCAGCAGCGGGCCCGGCCCGTTCCCACGCCCACCGCGCAGGCCGCCCAGGCGGCCGTGCAGGAGGGCATCACCCAGCTCGTGCTCAACCCCGCCGCGCAGGCGGGAGAGGTAGGGGCCGGCGGGACGGGAAGCCCGGGCCCGGCAGGGGCGGACCCTGCGGCCGACGCGTGCGGACCCGTCCTCCTGCAGCGCTCCGTGCTGTGGGCCCTCGCGCAGGGGAGGGACTGGGTGCCCCCGCACGAGGACCCCGACGTCGCTGCGGAGCTCGCGCGCATCGCCGACACCCTGCCGGAGGTGCTCGCGCTCGCGCCGCGCCCCGGGGAGCGCGCCGAGGTGGACCTGCTGGTGCGCCTGCGTCCGGGTCTCGACGCGGCCGACGTGCAGAGGGTCGTCGGGGCGCTCGGGGAGCACCTCGGCGCCTCGATGCTCGTCGCGGACCGGGTGAGCTCGCTCAAGCTGACGCTGGGCCGGTGAGCGCGCCCGGGTCGACGCCCGGAGAGTGGTGGCGGTCGCTTCAGTCGCGGCGGTCACGTCGGCCGCGTCGGTCGGCGGGCCGACGGGGACTCAGCTGACGCGGCCGGTCCACTTCTCGCCCGGCGCGCGTCCCGGCTCGTCGGGGAAGGGCAGGGCCTCCGCGAAGGCGAGCTGCAGGGTGCGCAGGCCGTCGCGCAGCGAGCGCGCGTGCTCGTTGCCGACCTCGGGAGAGGCGGCCGTGACGAGTCCGGCGAGCGAGGCGATGAGCTTCCGCGCCTCGTCGAGGTCCTGGTAGTGGCCCGTCGCCTCGTCCTCGGCGAGCCCGATCTTCACGGCGGCGGCGCTCATCAGGTGCACGGCCGCGCTCGAGATGATCTCGACGGCCGCGACGTCGGCGATGTCGCGCGCGGCGTCGGAGGCGATCCCGATCTCGGCTTCCTGCGGAGCGTGGGCCGCGTGGTCATGACCCGCGTGCTCGTGCGCGCCGCCGTCGGAGGAGCCGTGCGCCCCCTCGAAGCGGAAGGACTGGGGGACCTCGGGGGCGCCGGCGGTGCCGGGGGAGTCCGCGTCGTCGGCGCCCCCGAGGTCCCCCAGTG
>NZ_JAKRMO010000049.1:0-34220 GCF_022346485.1 Brachybacterium sp. ACRRE
CCGGCGCTCCCGCCGCCTCTGCCCTCCCGGCCCCGCATCCGCGCCGCTGGCTGATCCTGGTGCTGGCATGGGCGGCCTTCACGATGACCTCGCTCGATCGCTCCGTGTGGGGCCCGGCGGCGCCGAGCGTGGGCCAGGCCCTCGGGGTCGCGCTCGCCTCCCTGGGCGTGTTCGCGACCTGCTACTACATCGGCTACGTGGTCTCGAACTTCCTGGGCGGACTGGCCTCGGACTGGGTGGGGCCGCGTGTGGTGCTCACCGCGTCGATGGTGCTCGCGGGCGCCGGGATGGTGTTCTTCGGCAGCGTCGAGTCCTTCGCGCTCGGCCTCGTGGCGCAGGCGCTCGTCGGCTTCTTCGCCGGCGCCGACTACTCGGCGGGCGCGAAGTCGATCTCCTCGTGGTTCACGGGACGCGAGCGGACCTTCGCCGTCGGCCTGTTCACGACCGCGACGTCGCTGGGCACGGTGGTCGCGAACCTCGTGGTGCCCACGATGATCGCCGAGCACGGCTGGCGGCTCTCCTACCACCTGTTCGGCGCGATCTCGATCGTGCTCGGCCTGGTCATCGCCGTGCTCCACAGGTCCCGGCCCCCGCAGGCCGAGGGCGCCGAGCTCGCGACGCCCACGGCCCCGCGCACCCCGCACCTGGGACGCGTGCTGCGCAGCCGCGACCTGATCGTGCTGGGCATCGCCGGCTTCTTCTCCCTGTGGGGCACGTACGGGTTCATCACCTGGTCGAACACCCTCATGATCGAGGGCAAGGGCATCGACCCGGTGCACGCGGGCGGGATCGTCGCCCTGTTCGCGATCACCGCCGTGGTGATGAAGCCCGTGATCGGCCTGGTGGCGGGGCGCGTGCCCTTCCACCGCAAGTACCTGGCCGCAGGCATCCTCGTGCTGTTCGTGCTGATGCTGCTGGTGTTCGGGGCGCTGGGCTCCCTGCCGGCGTTCTATATCGCGGCGCCCGTGCTGGGCTTCGCGGCCTACTGCTACTCGCCGATCCAGAACGCCCTGATCCTCGACTACGCGGGCGCGGGCGACTCCGGCTCGGCCGCGGGCACGCTCAACGCGGTGTGGCAGCTGGGCAGCGTCGTGGTGCCGACGGTGGTGGGGGCGGTGTTCGCCTCGACGGGCTCGGTCTACTCTGCGTTCGTGACCCTCGCGATCGGCCCGCTGCTCGCGGCACTGCTCATGCTTCCGCTGAGCGGGAGGTTCCGATCGGCCGCACCGGAGGACGAGGCGACGGCACCCGCACCCGCAGCGGGTCCCTCTGCGGGGTGAGCACCGTCCGACACGAGGAGCACACCATGGACCAGCGCATCACCCTCATCACCCTCGGGGTCTCCGACCTCCGTCGCTCGACGTCCTTCTACGAGGCGCTCGGCTGGCGGGGCCAGGAGGTCGAGGAGACCGTGTTCTTCCAGGCGGGAGGCATGGGCCTCGTCCTGTGGAGCCGCGAGAAGCTCGCCCGGGACTCGGGCGTCCCCGGTCTCCCATCGGGCGACGGGTTCGACGGGATCGTCCTCGCCCAGAACCTGCGATCGGCCGCGGAGGTCGACGACCTCATCGCACGCGCCGAGTCCGCCGGTGCCGCGATCACGCGGGCACCGGCGGAGACGTTCTACGGCGGCTACGCCGGCTGCTTCGCGGATCCCGACGGGCACCTCTGGGAGATCGCCTTCAACCCCGGGTTCCCGCTCGAGGACGACGGGTCGCTGCGCATTCCTGAGCTGGGCTGAGGGAGGGGTTCGGCCGCCCCGCCACGCACGTCCTACGCAGGAGCAGCCGCGCCGAGGCCGTGTCCCCAGTGCGCGACGAGCCGCCCGTAGGCCTGCGTCACCCTCTCGAGATCTCCGGTGGCCTCGAGGTCGAGCACGAGGCCGCGCACGATCGCGAGAAGCTCCGTCGCCGCCACACGGGCCTCCTGCGCGTCGAGGCCGCAGGCGGAGAAGCCGAGCGCGAACTGATCGAGCCAGTCCTCGCTGAGCCCTCGTCGAACGCCCTGGTCGTCGTCGGGCTGCGCGAGCCGCGCCTGGGCCGCAACCTCTCCGAACAGGCGGAAGCTTCCGCGAGCCCCTGGGCTCGTGAACCAGCGCCACGCGTCCGGAAGGCGTCCGACGAAGTCCGCGTCCGCCGGCAGGGCTCGACGCATGTCCGCGAGCTCGTCCTCGCGCGCACGGGCCACTGCCTGTGCCACGAGCGCGTCCCGGGAGCCGAAGTGGTGGACGAGCATGCGCCCGCTCGTCCCCGCGGCGGCCGCCAGTCGCTGCAGCGTCGCTCCGGCCAGCCCGTTCGCGATCAGATCGGCGGTGACCCGACGCACCAGCTCATCCCGGTGCTCCTGATCCACTGTCCTCGCCACTGCGCGCCTCTCTCCGCTCGCCCGGAAGGATCCGCACTCGGAGCGGATCGTGGGAATCCGATCCTCTCGCAGCATCGGCCCTGTCGGAGAGCCGACGATTCATGTACCGTCCGTTACATCAATGATGACAAGTGATGACGGACGACGACGAGGCAGGACGGACCATGATCATCGCGTGCTACGCCAGGACCCTTCGACCCGGCATCTCCCTCGACGATTTCATCGCGGCCTGGATGCCGCCCGGCCGCTCGGAGGTCGACTATCCCGTGCGCTGCCGCCTGGCCACCGACCCGCTGAATCCTCGTTCTGTGCTCTCGCTCTTCGAGATCGACGCTCCGAGCGAGAAGCTGGCGGAGATCATCCCGACCCTCGTGCACCCAGACTCCGAAGCCCGGCTGGAGAGGATCGTCGAGACCACGGCCCTGGCGGGAGTCTTCGAGGTGGACCGGGAGTTCGGCGGCGACGTTCCCGCGGAGGGGTGAGCCGAGGCCGCGACGGAGACGTAGGGCTTCCACCTCACCTGCGCCTCAGTCGGCAAGTGCCGCGTCGACGGCGGCCTGCGCGTGCAGTCGCGTGGTCGGAAACACCGGGACGGGGGCGTCGTCGGCCCCGATGAGCAGCTCGATCTCGGTGCATCCCAGGATGATGCCCTGGGCGCCGCGGTCGACGAGACGCTGGATGACCTGCCGGTATTCGCGGCGCGAGGCGTCGCTGACGACGCCGACGACCAGCTCCTCGTAGATCACGCGGTGCACGAGTGCGCGGTCCCCGGCGTCCGGGACGACCGCCTCGATGCCGTGCTCGCGCATCCTGTCCACGTAGAAGCCCTGCTCCATCGTGAAGGCGGTGGCCAGCAAGCCGACGCGGCGGATCCCGGCACGGTCGACCGCATCAGCCGTGATGTCGACGAGGTGCAGAAGCGGGATGTCGACGGCGGCCTCGATGGCGTCGGCCACGAGGTGCATGGTGTTGGTGCACAGCACCAGCAGGTCGGCGCCGGCAGATTCGAGGGCGCGGGCGCGCTCGGCGAGCAGACGCCCTGCCGCGCCCCAGTCCCCGGCTTCCTGCATGGCCTCGATCTGCGCGAAGTCGACGGAGTCCAGGACGATCCGCGCGGAGTGCGTGCCTCCCAGGCGCTCGCGCACGGACTGGTTGGCCAGGCGGTAGTACTCGGCCGTCGACTCCCAGCTCATCCCGCCCAACATGCCGATCGTCCGCATGAGAGTGCTCCTCTGCCTCGTGTCTGCGCCCCGGGTCTGGCCCCGAGTCGCTATGACGCGTACTGCCGGGGACCGATCCTCGCACGTGGCACGGATGCGGCGAAGACGGGCGGGCGTCGGAGCAGCGAGCTGAGTTCTCACTTGAGGAAGCGGAGATGTCGGTAAGGGACCGTCCCATGGGTATCCGCAGCAGGACGACCCTCCGTCCACTCACTTTCGGGCGCGCTTGTAGAGGGGCACGGTGGTGTGCCCCTCTACAGGTGGGGGTGATGCTGCTGGCGGGGCTCCGATCTCAGTGCTCTGCGATGGCGGACCGGGCTGGTGGGTCAGAAGGGCGGTGGTCCGGGGTCGTACTTCGGAGGGGGATCCTGCCGCTTGCGTGGTCGGCGGGTGGTGGCGCTGATGGGGATGCCGCCGTCGTAGTGGAACGTCGGGAGTGGTTGGTATCGACGGCGAACGGGTTTCTCGACGGGGATTTCTTCGAGGTCGGGGGCGCCGGCTTGGTCCATGTCCACGCGGGGCCACGGGTCCGGGACACCAGCTCGGACCGGCCAGGGCGAGTCCAGAACTGACGGCTCAGGCGAACCAGTCACCCCGCCGCTGGGGGTTTCGCTGTCGTGCTCGCCCGCGCCCCGCTGCTCGTAGTCGTCCTGCCTACGTTGCATCGAGTCCCAGACGGCGTCGAGTTGGGCGACGGCTTGTGGGGTGAGGAGGTCGGTGTCGTCCTCGCGGAACACGCGGAAGCGTTCGTGCATCTCCCACACCGTGCCCGCGGTCCCTGCCGGGGACTCGTCCGCCTCCACACGGATGGGGTCGAGCTTGCCGGCGGTTTTCATCGCGTGGTGGAACCAGCACAGGAAATGCAGGTTCTCCACCGCCGTCCGACCACCACAGACGGGGTCCGCGTGGTTGTACTCGACGATGTGGTCGGCTTCGGAGGCCACGGAGGCTGCGCGTTCGCAGCCGGGGACGCCGCAGGATTGGCCGCGCAGGCGGAGGTGTTCGAGCATCGCCCCGGTGGGCCGGTACTTCTCCGCAGGACGCGGCAGAAACTCACCCGATGCCGGGTCGGTGAGGACCCGGAACCATTCCTCGCTCTTCCCGGCGATCTCACGGGCCATCTGCGCGGGAATCGGCGTCCCGTCCTCCAGGACGCCCGGGGCGTCGTCGCCACCGACCAGGGTGAGGAAGGGGACGAGGACGTTCAACCGGAACCGGGCCTCGGGCACGGTGATGCCGCCGGTGTCGATCTGCGCGGCGTGGGCGAGGTGGTAGCGGATCAGGTTCAACGACAGGGGCATGCCCTCGTTCTCGACCTGCCGGTCGGGATCCAGGGGGATCTCGGTGCCCTCGATGAGGGCGTGGCGCTGGGCGTTCTGGATCGCCCGCGCCGCCAGGTCGAACTTCCCGGCCAGGGCTTTGATCTCGGGTGCCGGGCCGATGATCCGCAGGGAGGCGACGCCGTCGAGGGTTCCGGGGTCCAGGACCATCCGGCGGCGGGTCGCGGAGACTTCTTCGGGTTCTTTCGGATGCCGCTGCTGAATCCTCGCCACCAGGAGTTCGAGGCATTTCGTGAACACCCTCGGCATGATCGCCAAACACCACGACGCAACCGTGACATCCACCAGCACCATCTCCGCCGGCGTGAAATCCGCGGTGCGCCGCAACAAGGTGCGGAACCATTCCGCCGGGAATTCCCCCGCTTCCAGGGCTTGGGTGCAGCGCGGCAGGAGGTCCACGGCCCGGTGGGCGTCGGTGATGGCTTTGGCGGCCTGCCCGCGGGTGCAGCGCATCGCCACCGCGACCATCAGGTCCTGCTGCTCGACCTCGAACGGGTCGGCGTCCATGTCCTCACGCCCCGCCCAGAACGGAGCCAGCGCCACGAACCGGCGGGAGAGTTCGTAGGACTCGTCGACGCCCTCGTCCCACAGGGCACGGACCTGCGCAGTGAGCTCCACATCCGGGCGGGCCGTCACCCTGCGCGCCACGACGTCCCTGCACACCGTCTTCTTGGGTTCCTTCACGACGAACAGCGGCTTCACGCCCTCCGGGGGCGCGGCCACGAACCGGGGCGTGTGGGCGTGCATGTCCTCGCGCTGACGCTCGGTCATCTTCTCCAGGTCATCCAGGACCGAAAAGGTCGACTCGATCGCCGGCTCCCCGGGCAGGTCCAGACGACCCTGCGACTCCGGCTGTTCCACCGCACTCATGTCACCCACCCCCTTCCTGGCATTCCACGACTCCGCGCGGGACTGCGCGACGTAAAGACTCTGAATCGATAGACGAGAACAATGAATCCGGCGACTTCACCCATGAACCCGCCGCCATTCGCGCTCGATCGATATGTCCGATTCTATCCCGTCTTGTCACCGAAAACTAGACCTCAATCGAGAATGTGGATAAGCCGAAGAAAAACCTCCCTCTTCCACGCCCAACAACCTCTCAGTGGATAACCCCGTGGAAAAGACCCCCTTGTGGAGGAACCGATGCGCATGCCCGGGATCCGATGCCCACGCCCACACCCCCGACGCCCCACCCCTTGACCCTGTGCCGACCACACGGTCTCTGATGGCCCCCTCACCCCACCTAAGAGAAGGGACCCCGCATGAGCCAGCACGACCTCGTCACCGACCTCCGCGCCCGGCACCCGGAGATCGCCCTCGCCCTGCCAGGCGAGGACATGTACGCCCGCTCGCTCGACCTGTGGAACGGCGGGGTCACGACGAGACCCGCCGTGATCGCTCGGCCGACCAGCACCGATGAGGTGTCCTCGCTCGTCCGGCTCGCCCGGGAGCACGACGCTCCTCTCGCCGTGCGGGGCGGGGGCCATGACTGGCTGGGCCGGTCCCTGGCGGCCGACGGGCTCACGATCGAACTCGCCGACCTGCGCGACGTGCGGATCGAGGGCACGGAGGCGGTCGTCGGCGGCGGCGCCCTGGCCCGGGATCTCGTCGCCGAGTCGAGCCCGCGCGGACTGCTCGCCGCGACCGGCACCGCCGGATCGGTGGGGCTGGCCGGGCTCTCCCTCGCCGGCGGCTACGGCCCGCTGCTGGGGACGGCGGGGCTGGCCTGCGACAACATCATGGGGGCGGAGGTCGTCCTGGCCGACGGCACGGTCACTTCGACGCAGGAGGATCCGGAGCTGCTGTGGGCGCTTCGGGGCGGCGGCGGGAACTTCGGCGTGGTGACGTCCATGCGGATCGCCCTGCACCGCGACCCCGGCATCGTCGGCGGGACCGTGCTCTTCCCGGGCTCGCAGGCGGCGACGGTGCTCGACGGCTGCGCCGAGCTCATCGCACGCGGGACCCGCGGCCTGACCCTCCTCGCCGAGCTCACGCACGTCCCCGACGTCGGCCCCAGCGTGCTCGTGGTCGCGGTGTGGTCCGGCGAGCCCGACGGGGCGGGCCCCGCGCTCGACGCGGTGCGAGGACTCGGCACTCCCCTCGTCGAGGACGTGAAGCCGACGACGCAGCAGGACCTGCTCGCGGGCTTCGACCAGCAGGTGCCGCACGGGATGCACTGGTGCATGCGCGCGCGGACGGTCCGCGCCCTGACCCCCGAGGTCATCCAGACGCTGCTCGCCGCGGCCGAGGACCGGCCGGGTCCCGGCGCCGGCATCGGGATGCGGCAGTTCCACGGCGCGGCGACCGACGTGCCGGCGGATGCCACCGCCTTCGGCCGGCGCGAGGAGCACGTGGCCCTGGAGATCTCGGCCGGATGGACCGACGGGGAGGACCCGCACCCCTATGTCGAGTGGGCGGAGGAGGTGCGGCGCACCCTCGAGCCGCTCGCCCTCCCCGGCGGCTATCCGAACTTCCTCGCTCCGCAGTTCACGGATCAGGTCGCGGCCTCGTACGGGGGCCACGCCGATCGCCTGCGCACGGCGAAGGCCCGCTTCGACCCCGACGGCGTCTTCACCGCCACGCCCCTGCCCTCCTGACGCGACATCATCCCGCTCCGCAGCCGCTGACAGCGCGCCCCGCATGCCCGATCATGGGCGAGGGAGCGTCCATCGCCCGAGAGCCGAGAGCCGAGAGAGCCGAGAACGTGCGAGAGCGGGGAACCCTGTGCACCTGAGCGAGACGGTCGGACACGACGCGACCCGCTGCATCGTCCTCGTCCACGCCGTGCGGTCCTCGCGGACCATGTGGAAGGGCCAGACCCGCAGGCTGCGCCGGCGCGGGTACACGGTGATCGCTCCGGACCTGCCGGGGCACGGACGACGCCGTGACGAGCCGTTCACGCTCGAGGGGGCGCTCGCGACGATCGAGGACGCCGTGAGCGCGTGCGAGGAGCCGCCGCTGCTGGTCGGCCTCTCGCTCGGCGGCTTCCTCACCCTGCACTGGGCCGGCACGCATCCCGGGCGCCTGGCCGGCGTGGTTGCCGCCGACTGCACGATCGTCCCGGGCCCGGCGCTGGCCCGGATCTACGGGCTGTGGATCAGCATGAAGGACTGGATCCCCGGCGATTCCGACGCGCGGGTCGCCCGCGCCTTCGCGCGTCGGCACAGCGAGAAGGCGGCGCGGCGCTACTACGGCGGCGGGCGCGCCCACGGGGTGGTCCGGGGCGTGGTGCGCACCATCGGCTCCCTCGACCTGCTGGCCGACGTCGCCGCGATCGACGTGCCCCTGACCTTCATCAACGGCGCACAGGATCCCTTCCGACGGCACGAAGCCCTGTTCGTGGAGGCCGCGCGCGATGCGCGCCTCGTGATCCTCGACGACGCCGGCCACCTCGCGAACCTCTCCCGGCCCAAGCGCTTCACGAAGGTGCTGCGCCGCGCCGCCGGCGAGAGGGCCGACGGCCACCGCGCTCAGCCCGCCCTCAGCACCCACTCGCCGTAGAACAGCGCCAGCCCGGCTCCCACGCAGATCGCGCTGATCAGCCAGAACCGGATGGAGACGGTGACCTGGCTCCAGCCGCGCATCTCGAAGTGGTGGTGGATGGGCGTGATGAGGAACAGGCGCCTGCCCACGCCGTTGTTGCGCCGCTTGGTGAGCTTGAAGAAGCCGACCTGCAGGATCACGGTGACGGTCTCGAAGACGAACAGGCCGCCGAGCACGACCATCAGCAGCTCGGTGCGGGTCATGATCGCGAGGCCGGCGAGCGCCCCGCCGAGGGCGAGGGAGCCGGTGTCGCCCATGAACAGGATGGCGGGCGGCGTGTTCCACCACAGGAAGCCGATGCAGGCGCCGGCGAGGCAGGCGGCGACGAGGGCGAGGTCCAGGGGGTCGCGCACCTCGTAGCAGCCCGGCTCGACCAGTGCGCGGCAGTTCTGCAGCGACTTCCAGATCCCGATGAACGCGTAGGCGGCGAAGGCCATCGCGGAGGCGCCGGCGGCCTGGCCGTCGAGGCCGTCGGTGAGGTTCACGCCGTTGCTCGCGCCGGTGATCATGAGGACGGCCCACGCCACGAACAGGAGGGTCCCCACGATCACCCCGAAGGCGGCGAGGTCGATCGCCGTGTCGCGCACCAGGGAGATCCGGAAGCTCGCCGGGGTGATGCCGTCGCGGGCGAAGCGGGTGGCGAGCAGGGCGAAGACGACGGCCACCGTGGTCTGGCCCAGCAGCTTCTGCCACGATCGCAGCCCGAGGGAGCGCTCCTGGCGGATCTTCGTCCAGTCGTCGAGGAAGCCGACGAACCCGACGCCGAGCATCAGGAACAGCACGAGCATGCCGGAGACCGTGGGCGGCGACCACGTGACCAGGTGCGCGAGCAGGTAGCCGGCGAGCGTCGCGCCCATGATGGCGATCCCGCCCATCTGCGGGGTGCCGCGCTTGGACAGGTGGGTCGTCGGCCCGTCCATGCGCACGAACTGGGCCCACCCCCTGCGCTTGGCGAGCTCCGTGTAGAGCCGCGTGCCGACGGCGCCGACGATCAGGGCGATCGCCGTGCCCAGGAGGATCAGGGTCATGACTCGGGATCATCCCATCCCGGCTCGAGGGTCACCAGTCGGTGGGTCGCGCGGGTGCGCGCCACGTAGAGGTCCCGCGCCCCCGCCTCGCCCGCGGCCTCGATCGCGGAGGGATCCACGACGATCACGCTGTCGAACTCGAGACCGCGCGCGTCGGGCGCGGGGACCACGCTCGCGCCGGTGCCGCGGAGAGCGTCCTGCGCCGCGTCCGCGTCGGCGGCCGTGGTGATCACGCCGACGAGGCCGTCGGGGTCGCTCGCGCGGAGCCCGTCGACCGCGCGGCGCAGGTCCTCGAGGAGACCGCCGCGCGAGGAGGGCACCCGGGTCGGGTCCTCGCCGTGGCGCAGGGAGCGCGAGAGCCGCTGCTGCGGGGCGATCCGCGCGAGCAGCTCGCGGGTGGACTCGAGGATCTCCGCGGTGGTGCGGTAGTTGACGCTCAGGGTCCGATGCTCGAAGCGGTCCTGGACGAAGGGGGCGAGCGCCTCGTCCCAGCTGCGGATCGTGCTGGTGGGCCCCGCCTGGGCGAGGTCGCCGACCACCGTCATCGAGCGCTCCGGGCAGCGCCGCACGAGGGCGCGCCACTGCATCGGGGAGAGCTGCTGGGCCTCGTCGACGACGATGTGGCCGACGACGTCCTCGGGCGGGCCGTCCACGAGCGCCCTCGCCTCGTCGAGCAGGGCGAGGTCGGCGAAGGTCCAGTCCGTCGGGCCGCTCGCGCCGGCGCGGTCGTCCGTCCCCGCCATCTGCTCGAGGTCCTCGGCCGACGCCTCCGGCAGCGCGCGGGCGAGCGCCGCGGGATCGGCGAGGATGCGGCGCACCACGTCCTCGGGATCGAGGCGCGGCCACACGGTCCCGACGGCGCGGTCGATGGCGGGATCATCGAGCAGATCCTCGTGGATCTGCTCCCAGTCGATGTCGAGATCGGCGCCCGGCCCCTGCGCGCCGTCGCCGCCCATCCGGGTGAGGTCTCCTGCGACAGCCCGGTCGAGGTTCAGCCCGTAGGCGGCCTCGAGCTCCGCCTCGAAGGCGCTGTCCTCCCGCGTGGTGCGCGCCTCGAGCTCGCTGACCAGGTCGTCCACGATCGCCTCGAGGAACAGGGCGCGGGCCTCGGTGTGCCCGGAGGCGCCCTGCAGCGCGGATCGTCGGGCGGCGTCGACGAGCGCGGCGTCGAGCACGACGGTGTCGTGGGCCGTGCGCAGCGCGAGCGGCACCCCGTGGGGCTGATGCTCGCGCACGTGCGCGGCGAGGGCGTCCGCGAGCTCGGCGCGGCCCTTGAGCCGGGCGATGCGGTCGGGCTCCGTGCGCGCGGGCTCCGCGCCGACGAGGTCGGGGAGCGTCGCCAGGTGCACGTCGTTCTCCCCGAGCGATGGGAGCACGTCGGAGATGTAGGTGAGGAAGCGCCGGTTCGGTCCGAACACCATCACGCCGCGCCCTGCGATGGCCGGCCATGCGTAGAGCACGAAGGCGGCGCGATGCAGGGCGACGATGGTCTTTCCCGTGCCCGGTCCGCCGTCGACCACGGTCACGCCGCGATGGGGCGAGCGGACGATCTCGTCCTGCTCGGCCTGCAGGGTGGAGGCGGCCTCTCGCATCCGTCCCGTGCGGGGGCCGCTGAGGGCCGCGGTGAGGGGTCCGTCGCCGACCACGTCGCCCGGCAGCGGTGCGCTGCCGTCGAGGATCTCGTCGCTGACTCCGACGACCCTTCGGCCGTCCGTGCGCAGGTGACGGCGCCTGCGCAGGCCCATCGGGCTGACCATGGTCGCGCCGTAGAAGGGGCGCGCGGCCTCGGCGCGCCAGTCCACCAGCAGCGTGGCGCCCTCCGGGGTGCGCATGCCGATCCTGCCGATGTGCAGGCCGTCCGCGGGCGCGGAGCCCCCGTCGCCGCTGTCGTCGATGCGCCCGAAGCACAGCGAGCGCTCGGCCGCCCGCAGCTGCCGGATCCTCTCCGCCAGCCGGTGCACCTCGACGTCCCGCGCATAGGCGTCCGCCGGACCGCCGACGGGGGCCGCGAGCGCGCGCTGCTGCGCCTCGCTCCGCTCCGCCACCTCCCGGTCGAGCTGCGCATGCATGCGGTCCACCGCGCGCTGCTCGACCGCCGCCTGCCCCTCTCGGCTCCCACCTGCATCGATACCGCTACGACCTGCCGAACTCGTCCGTTCGTCCACGCACCCCGCCTCTCGAAGACCCACCAACTATGAGGACGGCGGCGGCGAAGGTCAACGTTGACTTCCTCTCCCGGCTCGTGTCCTCGGCGGGTGCGCAGAGCCGTCGGCGCTCAGGAGCGGCTGGTCAGCCGCCAGGCCCCGGCGGCGTCCTGCTGGCGGCAGAACTCGGCGAAGCGGCCGCCGGCCGCGAGCAGGTCCGCGATGGTCCCGTCCTCGACGATGCGCCCGTCCTCGAGGAAGACCACGCGATCGGCGGCCCGGATGCTGCTGAGCCGATGGGCGACGATCACCCGTGTGCGCGGGGTCGGATCGTCGGTGAGGGCGGCGGCGACCGCGGTCTCGTTCTCGGTGTCCAGCGCGCTCGTCGCCTCGTCCACGAGCAGCACGGGCGAGGGCTTGAGCAGCGCGCGGGCGATGGAGACGCGCTGGCGCTCCCCGCCGGAGAGCCCGCCGCCCGCCTCGCCGACCGCGCTGTCCCAGCCCTCGGGCATGCGGTCCACGAGGGCGTCGACCCGGGCGAGCCCCGCGGCCCCCGCGAGCCTGTCCTCGCCGGCCTGCGGGTCCCCGACCAGGACGTTCTTCCGGATGCTGCCCTCGAACAGGTAGGGATGCTGGAACACCATGCTGATCAGCCCGCGGCGCGTGCGCGCGTCGAGTGCGGCCAGGTCCGTCCCGTCGATCAGCACGGAGCCCGCGCTCGGCTGCTGCAGCCCGGCGAGGAGTGCGAGCACGGTGCTCTTCCCGGAGCCCGAAGGGCCGACGATCGCCGTGGTGGTGCCCGGTGCGAGCGCCAGATCGAAGCCCTCGAGCACGGCCGGCCCCGCCTCGTCGTCCTCCCCGTAGCGGAAGCCGACGCCGCGCAGCTCGATGCGCGGGGCGTCGGCCGGCGCCGCATCCGACGTCCCGTCGGGGTCGCGGGGTGCGCGCAGCACCTCGCGGATGTTCCGCAGCGCGCCGGTGGTCGTCTCGATCCCCGGGGAGAGCTCGGCGAGCACGGTGAAGGACTCGAGGCAGCGGACGATCACGACGATCAGCGCGATCGCCTGGGGCGCGCTGAGCGTCCCGCGCACGGTGAGCACGACGGTGGTCGCCGCGAGCAGGAGCAGGGCGATCTGGCTGGCCAGCCCGAACAGCACCTGGCCGGGGACCTGCAGGAGGAGGGTGCGCATGGTCGCGCCGTGCTGCGCGGCGAGCGCCGCCCCCACGTGGCTGCGCGCGGGCTCCGCGCGGCGCGCCGCCCGCAGCGCCTGCTGGGTGCGGGCGAACTCGAGGACCCGCTCGGTGAGCCGGCTGTTCGCGTGGGCGGCGGCGCGGTCGGCGCTGCGCGAGAGGCGCCCCGAGGCCCACATGGCCGCCAGCAGCACGAGGATCCCGGCGAGCGCGGCGACGCCCAGCTGCCAGGCGATCGGGAACAGCGCGATCGCGATCACCGTGGGCAGCAGCACGGCGCTCACCAGCGGCGTCACGAAGTTCAGGATGATGCCCACGAGGTCCGGCCCGGTCGCCGCGACGGCCTGCCGCGTGGTCGAGGTGTGCTCCGTCGTGAACCAGCCCAGGCGGATGCCGGTGATGCGGTCGGCGACGGTGCGCTGGCCGTCGCGCAGGATCCCGAAGCCCAGTCGGAAGCCGAGCCGGCCGGCGGAGCGGTCGACGATCCAGCCGACGACGGTCACCAGGGCGAGCGCGCCCAGCCACGGCCAGGCGGTGGCGGGCGTCCCGCTGAACAGCGCCGAGACCAAGGGGACGAGCAGCACGCAGCCCACGGCGCGCAGGACCACGCCGACGACCGTGAGCGCGAGGTGCCGGGCGACGAGTCCGCCGCTGTGCGGAGGCAGGAGGGAGATCATCGCGCGGATCATCGGGCCGCCTCTGTTCCCGTGCCGGATCCCGCGTCGAGGGCCGATGCGAGGGGCCTGCCCGCATCCCACAGCCGCCGGTACCTGCCTTCGCGCGCGAGAAGCTCCTGGTGCGTGCCGGTCTCGGCGATGCGGCCGTGGTCGAGCACGACGATCCTGTCGACGCCGGTGACGGTGTGGAGGCGGTGGGCGATCACGAGCACGGTGCGCCCGGCCGTCAGCCGGTTCAGCGCCCTCTGCACGAGGTACTCGGACTCGGGGTCGGCGAAGGCCGTGGCCTCGTCGAGCACGAGCACGGGGGTGTCGGCGAGCAGCGCGCGGGCGATGGTCAGGCGCTGGCGCTCCCCGCCCGAGAGCGCCGCGTCCGGACCGAGCTCGGTGTCGTAGCCCTGCGGCATGCGCAGGATGCGCTCGTGCAGCTGGGCGTCGCGGGCCGCGGTCTCGATCTGCGCGTCGCTCGCGTCCGGTGCGGCCAGGGCGATGTTCTCGCGCACGGTGCCCTGGACCAGCTGGGTCTGCTGGAGGACGAAGCCGATGCGGCTGTAGAGCTCGTCGGCGGTGAGGGAGCGCAGGTCGGCGCCGTCCACGCGGATGGCGCCGTCCTCGACGTCGTGGAAGCGGGCGAGGAGCGCGGCGAGCGTGGACTTGCCCGATCCCGAGGGGCCGACGAGCGCCGTCACGGTGCCGGGCTCGAGGGTGAGGTCGATGTCCTCGAGCACGGGCACGCCGGGGCGGTACGAGAAGCCGACGCGGTCGAACTCGACCCGGCCCGCGCGGGCGGGCTCGGTCGCGGGGTTCGGGGCGGCCGCCGGGACCGCCGCGCCCGTCCCGTCCGTCGGCGACGGAAGGGTCTCGAGCTCCGGCTCGTCCAGCGCCACCTGGATGCGGCGCGCGGCGAGCATCCCCGTGCGCAGGCCGCCCAGCCCGTAGCCGACGCCCAGCAGGCGCGCCCCGAACGTCGTCCCCAGCAGCAGGAACGGCAGCAGGTCGATCGGCGCCATGGAGCCGGTGACGATGAACAGGGTGCCGGGGGCGCAGATGAGCAGCAGGAAGGTGCCGGGCCTGGTCACGAGGTCGATGAAGGTCCGCTGCCCGAGCATCGGCTGCTGCCAGGCCCGCAGGAACTCGACGTACTCCCCCAGGCGGGCGCGGAAGCTCGAGGACGCGGCGCCGCCGAACACACGGATCACGGGCTGCCCGTCGAGATAGGCGCCGGCCTCGACGTTCATCCGCTCGGCCCACCGCAGCGCGAGGGCGGTCTTCGGGCCCGACTGGACCAGCATCACCATCATCCCCCACACGTAGGCGAGCACCGGGAGCAGCAGGATCAGGGCGAGCCGCCAGTCGACGATGAACAGGTAGACGAGCACCCCGATCGGCGCGACCGCGGCGGCCGCCGCGTCGGGCACGGCGTGGGTGACCAGGTAGTGCAGCGAGAGCGTGTCGTCCTGGACGAGCTGCTTGATGCGCCCGGAGCCGCGGGCGTCGAACCATCCCAGCGGGACCCTCGAGAGCTTCGCGAGGAGCCGCTCGCGCACGTCGCGCGCGAAGCGCGCGTCGACCGCGTGGAGCCACGCCATGAGCGCCGCGGAGGCGAGGACCCCGAGGCCCATGAGGACCACGGCCCAGATGCCGAGGGCCCACAGACGGGACGGGTCGTCGCCCCGCAGCAGACGGCGCGCGAGCTCGACGAGCAGCACGAACGGCGCCAGCTGGAGCAGGGTGACGAGGGCCTGCACGACGCCCGCGACGATCAGGTGCGTGCGCATCGGGGCGAGCAGGCGGCCACCGGCCTGGGTGCGCCATCGGCCGGTGGACGTGCGGGCAGCGGGGACCGGTGCGCTCTCCTGCTCCTCCTGGATCGCGGGCGCGGACGTCCGCGCCGCCTGCTCCGCCTCGCTCGCCGGCACCGGCACCGGCTCCGTCTCTGGCTCCGGCACCGGCTCCGGTACGGCCTTGGAGCGGTTCGACCCGAACGCCCGGCCGTAGTACCAGTAGGCCTGCGCGTGCATCTCGCTGCGGGGGAAGCCGAACTCCTCCTTGAGGCGTGTCCGCAGGATCTTCAGCGAGCCCGATTCCGGCGCCATCCAGACGTACCAGTCCGACCAGTCGCGGGTCTCGATGGCGGCGGCGAGCGACTGCTCGCCCCGGCGGGGCACCCAGTGCACCGCGGCCCGCGGATGCTCGGCGAGGGGGATGCTGCGATCGGTCTCCGCGTGCTCCTCGAGGTAGAGCTCGATGGGCACCTCGGCGGGGACGACGGCGAGGATGCCGTTGATCGCGGGGATCGAGGCCGAGTCGCCGATCAGCAGGTACCCGGCGGGGAGCTCGTCGGGCAGGTCGAAGCGGGGACTGCCGAAGGGGGTCACCTGGACCGTGGTCCCGACCTCGGCGCTGCGCGCCCAGGCGGAGGCGGGCCCGGCGGGTTCGTGCAGCACCATGTCGATCGCGAAGTCGCCGGTCGCGGCGTCGCCCTGGGCGACGGTGTATCCGCGCTGGTGCTCGAAGTCCTTGCCCTCGTGGTCCGGGAACCAGAAGCGCACGGCCGCGGCCGGGGCGAGCACGTCGTCCTCGAGCAGCGTGTCCGAGTGCATGTGGATGCGCACGAACCCCGGTGCGAGGGTCTCGGTGCCCGTCACGGTGGCCTCGTGGTCCTTCGCGCCGTACGCGCGCATGATCGCGCCGCCCACGCCTCGTCTGGCCATCACTTCTCCTTCTCCGCCGCGTCGAGCGCGGCCCTGATCTGGTGGGCGCTGGATCCGGGCGGCGCCGACGCCGCGAAGCCGCGCACCGCGGCGCCCAGCCAGAGCCGCACGTAGTCGTCGTCGCCGATATCGGGCAGGGAGCGCACCGCCGGCCCGAGCGCGGTGTCGGCCAGCAGCTGGGCCTCGGCCGCGAGCTGCTGGGAGCTCAGGCCCTCCCGGTGCTGCCTGCGGGTCTCCTCCGCGGCGGCGAAGCCGATGGCGACCGAGGCGACCGCGGCCGCGAGCACGATCGCGGCGTCGGCGTCGTAGCCCCGTCGGCCCAGGGCCTCGACCTCGGTCGCGAGCAGGCGGCGCCCGTTCTCGCCGCGCGGGAAGAGGGTCTGCACGTAGCCCGCGAGGCCGGGGCTCGCGAGGATGGCCGCGCGCAGCTGCATCCCGAAGCTCAGGAGGTGGCGCTCGGTGCTGTGGACGGGGTCGTCCTCGAGCTCGATGTCGGCGAGGAAGCTCTCCCCCACCAGGCGCTCGAGGCCCCACCGCCCCTCGACGTGCCGGTAGAGCGCGGTCGCGGTCACGCCGAGGCGCTCCGCGACGGCGTGCATGCTCAGACGCTCGAGGCCCAGCTCGCGCCCGACGCGGACGATGTCCTCGCTCCGGATCTGCCGGGGCCGCCCGCCGACGCGCGCCATCGGCGCCCTCCCTTCCTCGAAGTTATGGGCATCAACTAAGGGGAGGCTAAGCGAACCTCGGCGGGGGCGCAAGAGCCGGCCGACGGGCGGTCCGGGACGGGCGGACGGGCGCGCGGCCACGGGTCCGTCGGACCCCGGGTCTAGGCTCGCGGAGCATGACACCGGAACTCGACGAGCACGGCCGCCTCGACCCGCCCCTGGACGCCGACGAGTGGGGGACTCTGTGCGGGTTCCTCGACTACCAGCGCGCCACGTTCGCCTGGAAGTGCCGGGGGCTCGACGCCGCGCAGCTCGCACGCACCCTCCCGCCGAGCCCGATGACGCTCGCCGGGATGATGAAGCACCTGGCCTACGTCGAGGACGACTGGTTCAGCCGCGACCTGCACGACGAACCGCTGCGCGAGCCCTGGGCGTCCGTCGACTGGAGGGCCCGGCCCGACTGGGAGTGGGAGACCGCGGTCGCCGACGACCCCGACGAGGTGCGCGCGCTGTGGACCGCGTCCGTCGAGCGCGCCCGCGAGCTCGCCGCCCGGGCGCACGAGGAGGGAGGCCTGGGCATCGCCGCGAAGCGCCGGTTCCCCGACGGGCGCAGCCCGAGCCTGCGCTGGATCATGACGCACATGATCGAGGAGTACGCGCGCCACAACGGCCACGCCGACCTGCTGCGCGAGTCGATCGACGGAGAGGTCGGCGAGTAGCGGCGAGCGGGTCGGCGCGCCCGACCCCTGGTGCTCGCGGCCGCCCCGCGCGAGGATCGAGCCATGACCACGCGCACCCTCGCCATCCTCCTGTTCGACGGCGTCGAGGAGCTCGACGCCGTGGGCCCCTGGGAGGTCCTCTCGTACTGGACGCAGAACCACCCCGACGACGGCTGGCGGGTGGTCACCGCGAGCGTCGGCGGCGGCGCGATCACGGCCGCGAAGGGCATGGTCATCACGCCCACGACCGCCCTCGAGGACCTCGAGCGCGTGGACGTCCTGCTGCACCCGGGCGGCCGCGGCACCCGCGCACTGTTCACGGAAGCAGCGCACCTCGAGCGGGTGCGCCGGATCGCCGGCACCGCCGAGCTGATGACGAGCGTGTGCACCGGATCCCTCGTCTATGCGGCCGCCGGGCTGTTGCGCGAACGCCCCGCGATCACGCACTGGGGCTCCGTCGACCTGCTGCGCGAGATCGACCCGAGCATCGACGTGCGCGAGGGCGAGCGCTGGGTGGACGACGGGGACGTGGTCACCTCGGCCGGGGTCTCTGCGGGGATCGACATGGCGCTGCACCTGGTGGGGCGCCTGGTCTCCCCGCGGCGCGCCCGGGACGTCCAGCACGGCATCGAGTACGACCCCGCGCCGCCGGTGTGGGACGACGACGAAGGAGACGCACGATGAGCGCCGACACCCACCCCACGAGCAGCGAGCCCACGAACCCCACGAGTCCCGATCCGGCCCCACGCCCTCCGCTGCCGCCCTTCACCGAGGAGACCGCGCGGGCGAAGGTCCAGGCCGCCGAGGACGCCTGGAATACGCGCGACCCCGAGCGCGTCGCCGGCGCGTACACCGTGGACACCGTATGGCGGAACCGCGACCGGTTCCTCGTCGGCCGCGAGCAGGTGATCGAGTTCCTGCGCGGCAAGTGGGAGCGCGAGCAGGAGTACCGCCTGCGCAAGAACCTCTGGGCGTTCACGGACGACCGCATCGCCGTGCGCTTCCAGTACGAGTGGCACGACGCGGACGGCCAGTGGTGGCGCTCCTACGGCAACGAGCTCTGGGAGTTCGACGAGCTCGGGTACATGAGCCGCCGCGAGGCCTCGATCAACGACGTGGCGATCGAGGAGACGGACCTGCGCGTCACGCCCGGCGAGGGCGATCTGCCCGCGCACTGACCCGTCAGACCCGCGCGTCGAGGCGTCAGGACCGCGCCGCGATCCCGGTCAGCAGCACGTCGGCGACGCCTTCGGCGAAGGCGTCGGTGTCCGCCTCGGGGTGGGCTCGCAGGTGGGAGACCATGGCCTCGACGGCGCCCTCGTAGACGAGGGCGAGGGTGCGCAGATCCGCCCCGGCCCGGATGACCCCGTCGCGCTGCCCTCGGGCGAAGACGCCCTCCTGCCCTTCGAAGGTCTCCTCCATGTCCGCGATGCCGAGCACCGGCCCGCCGTCCTCGTCGCGCAGGCCGGCGACGATCTGCTCGAGGGCCGCGAGCTCGCGCTCGTGGGTGCGGGCGAGCCGCGCCGCCCCCCTGATCGCCGCACGCAGGAAGGTCACGGCGTCGGCCTCCGCGTCGAGACCCTGCGCGACCTGGCTGCGCAGCTGGACGAGCGCGGTCCGCGCGGCCTCGGCCATGAGCGCGTCTCGCGAGGAGGCGTAGTGGACCACGAGCCCCTTGGAGACCCCCGCCCGAGCGGCGATGACCTCGAGGCTGGCGGCGGCGAAGCCGCGGGCGGCGACGGCGTCGATGGCCGCCTGCACGATCTGGGCGCGGCGCTGGTCGGGCGGGAGCCGACGGCCCGCCGTCACGCGGACCGCCCGCCGGGGCTCGTGCGGACGGCCTCGAGGGTCACGCCGGTGACGACGCCGGCCATGAGCACCGCGATGACGATCATCTCCGTGCGCATCCAGACCGGGAAGAGGCCGGGGATCAGCGCCTCGACGACGTTGGCCAGCAGCAGCACGGCGGCGATGATGCCGGCCGCGCGCAGTGCGGAGCGGGAGCCGGTGGCGGCCCGGCGCAGCCGCAGCGGGAGCAGCACCCCCAGCAGCAGGACGATCACGGCATGGATCCAGGCCTCGACCGGTGCGAGGCGCGGGGAGACGACCGTGAGGACGACGAGCGCCGGGATCGTCACGACCACGAGCACGAGGTAGACGGCGGCGAGGGTCGAGGCGAGCGGGAGGCGGGGCGATGCGACCATGCGGCCACCCTATTGACCGTTCGGTCAACAGGCAAGAGATCGCGTCCGACCTCGACCCTTGACAACCTGCAACCATTCGGTTGTAGGTTGTGCGTGTGCTCGACATCGACGAGGACCGCGCGGACGCGCTGTTCCATGCGCTCTCCGACCGCACGCGGCGGGACATCCTGCGGCGCGTGCTGGTCGGCGAGAAGTCGGTGTCGGCGCTGGCGCCGAAGTACGACATGAGCCTCACCGCGGTCCAGAAGCACGTGGCCGTGCTGGAGCGCGCGGGGCTCGTGACCAGGCGCCGCCAGGGGCGGGAATCCCTCGCCCGGGGCGACGTCGCGGCGGTCGGATCGGCCGCCGCCCTGCTGCGCGATCTCGAGGAGATCTGGCGCGACCGCATCAGCCGCATCGACGACCTGCTCGCCGACGGCCCCGACCAGGAGGATCACCATGCCGGTCACCGACATCACCACTGACCTCGACGCCCTGACCATCACCATCACCGCGCAGTTCGACGCACCCGTCGAGCGCATCTGGCAGATCTACGCCGACCCGCGCCAGCTCGAGAGGATCTGGGGCCCGCCCGCCTACCCCGCGACCTTCGTCGACCACGACCTCACGCCCGGCGGCCGCATGAACTACTACATGACGAGCCCCGAGGGCGAGAAGCTCGGCGGCTTCTGGGAGATCCTCGAGGTCGACGAGCCCCGCTTCTTCCGCTACCGCGACGGCTTCGCGGACGCCGAGAACGGCTTCGCCGTGAACACCGACCTCCCGGTCGCCGAGAACACCGCGACCTTCGAGGCCGCGGACGGCGGCACCCGCGCCGTCTACGTCTCGATCCACCCCACCCGCGAGGGCCTGCAGCAGGTCATCGACATGGGCGTCGAGGAGGGCTCGCGCGAGTCGATCGACCAGATCGACGCGCTGGTGGGCTGAGGTATTCCTGCCTCAGACCTCGCCGAAGCCCTCCCAGACCTCGTCGCCCGCGCGCGGGCGCAGGAGGGCCGGCTGCAGGGCCGTGGCCTGGCCGCGCGTGTAGAGCGCGGGGTGCGGGCTGCCGGTGGGCGCGCCGTCGACGGAGCGCTCGTCGGGCACCACGAACCCGTCGGTCGAGAGCACCTTGCGGATGAAGGTGCCGCGATCCGGGAGCGCTCCCCAGACGGCGCCGTAGACGCTGCGCAGCTCCGCGAGCGTGAACGGCTCGGAGAGGAACTGCGTGGCCAGGGTCGTGTACTCGAGCTTCGCGCGGACGCGCTCGAGCGCGTCCGTGAGGATCTCGCGGTGGTCGAAGGCGAGCTGCGGGGCGTCGGGGTCCTCGAGGATCTCCTCGACGCCCCACCAGCGCGCGAACGCCGCATCGTCGCCCGCCGTGGGATCGGGCAGATCCGGGGCGAAGGCCAGGTGGGCGACGGAGACGACGCGCATCCGCGGGTCGCGATCGGGGGCCGAGTACGTGCGCAGCTGCTCGAGGTGGTAGCCGGCGGTGTCCATGCCGGTCTCCTCGACGAGCTCGCGCGCCGCCGCGGTCGCGGCGTCCTCGTCGGGCTCGATGAAACCGCCGGGCAGCGCCCAGCTCCCCTCGTACGGGTCGGCGCCGCGCCGCACGAGCAGCACGCTGAGGGCGCCCGAGCGGATGGTGAACACGGCGAGGTCGACCGTCACCGCGAAGGGCGGGTGCTTGCTGGCGTCATAGCCGGCGGGAGCGGTGCTGCCGGGCATCTCAGGCGTCCTTCCGGGAGTCGGTCGAGGCGGCGGAGGCTGCGGGCGAGACCGTCCGGATCCCCGCGTCCGCCAGGTGCTGCGCGGTCTCCGCGTCGGCCTCGGGGTGCACGGCGGCGGTGAGGTCCTCGAGGACCCGCACGGCGCCCGCGCCGGGCAGGGCGGCGATGTCGCGGGCGCTCGCGGCGACGCAGTAGTCGAAGGCCAGGCCAGTCACGTCGACGTCGCCCGTGAACAGGGAGGGGAGGTCGGTGCCGCCGGCGGGGGCGCCGCCGTCGACGCCCGCGACGCGACCCTGGGCGAGGCTGTAGTCGGGGGTCCCCTCGCCCTTGACCACGTGGACGACCTCGGCGCCGCTGCCGACGAGCCGCTCGAGGGCACCCAGGATCGCCGGGTGGTACTCGGCGCCGGCGGTGCCCTGCACGCAGTGCACGGGCCAGGTGTCCACGAAGTCGGGCGCGGAGGGCGGGAGCGCGAAATGGCCGCCGTTGTCGCCCTCGGCGAAGTGCCAGTCGCGGGAGAAGACCACGCGGCGGTAGTCGCCGGCGTGCTCGGAGAGGTGGGCGGCGATGCGCTCGGCGACGGCGTTCCCGCCGGTCACGCCCAGGGCGCCGCCCTCGCAGAAGTCGTTCTGCACGTCGACGACGACGAGGGTGCGGGGCGCGTCGGCCGGCTCTCCCTCGTCCGCCGGCTCCGTCCCTTCCCACTGCTCGCTGACGCGGAAGGCCTGGCCCTCGCTGATCTCGCGGGCGCGCGCGGGCAGGCTCACGAGGCTCGCCGACGCGACGTCGCGCGCCTCCTCGGCGCTCGCGAGGCGCTGCGGGACGCCGTCGCGGATGACGTCGACGTGCACGGGGGTCGCGCCCTCCGGCACCGAGCCGTCGAGGGTCCAGACCTCGCGGCCGTCGGGGAAGCGGGAGACGGTCTTCGCGCCGCCCGTCGATCCCTTGTCGGCCGAGAGCTTCTGGACGCTGCGCAGCGGCGTTCCGGGCCCGTCGCCCACGGCGACGAGCTTGTACACCATGCCCGCCGTCGGATGGTCCGAGCCGGTCGCGACGCGCGTGCCCACGCCGTAGCCGTCGATCGGGGCGCCGGCGAGGTGGACGAGCGCGTACTCGTCGAGATCGCTGGTCACGGTGATGCGGGTGCTCGTCGCGCCGAGCGCGTCGAGCTGGGCGCGGGCCGCGGGGGCGACGGTCATCAGGTCCCCGGAGTCGATGCGCACGGCGCCGAGCCCGGTGCCGGCGACCTCGACCGCGGTGCGGATGCCCGCGGGGATGTCATAGGTGTCCACGAGCAGCGTGGTGCCCGGCCCGTAGGTCGCGATCTGGGCCGCGAAGGCGTCGCGCTCGGTGGGCCGGGCGAGGGTCGCGGCGTGGGCGGCGGTGCCCGCGACGGGGACGCCGAAGCGCCTGCCCGCCTCGAGGTTCGAGGTGGTCGCGAAGCCCGCGATCCAGGCGGCCCGGGCGGCCGCCACGGCCGCCTCCTCGTGGACGCGGCGCGAGCCCATCTCGATGAGGGGGCGATCCCCCGCGGCGATCACCATGCGCGCCGCGGCGGAGGCGATCGCGGAGTCGAAGTTCAGCACCGAGAGCACGAGCGTCTCCAGCAGCAGGCACTCGCCGAGCGTGCCGTGCACGGTGAGCAGCGGCGTGTGCGGCCAGTACAGGCTGCCCTCTGGCAGGGCGGTGATGGTGCCGGTGAAGCTCCAGTCGCGCAGGTACTCCTCGGTCGCCTCCGTGATGGCGCCGACCTCGCGCAGGTAGGCGAGGTCCTCGGCGTCGGGAGCGAAGTCCGTCAGGAGCGGCAGCAGGCGGCCGAGCCCCGCGAACAGGCCGAAGCGCCGGCCCTCGGGGAGTCTGCGGGCGAAGGCCTCGAAGACGGCCTCGTGGTGGACGCTGCCGTCCTCGACCATGGCCGAGAGCATCGTGTACTCGTACATGTCGGTCAGCAGTGCGGTGCTCGCGGGGGTGCTGCCGGTGCCGCGGCGCGACGCGGATGCCGTCATGAGCGCTCGCCCTTCATCGGTTGCGGAGTGACGGAATGGCGGGCCCGAGGGCCCGTCCCAGCCTAGCCCCGCGCGCACAGGGGGATGGTGTGTGATGGACGGATGAGCACCGACGACTGGTTCCTCTCCACGATCGAGCGCGGCAACACCTTCACGCGCCTCGACCACCGGCACGAGGGACGGGCGCTGACCAGTGGGAACACGGCCCGGGTGCATGTGCACGGCGCGGGCTACTTCACGCGGCTGCGCGAGCTGATCACCGCCCAGGGACCGGGCGACCTGCTGCTGTTCACCGACTGGCGCGGCGATCCGGACGAGAGGGTCGGCGAGGACGAGCTCACGATCGTCGAGCTGATCGCCGACGCCGCCCGCCGCGGCGTCATCGTCAAGGCGCTGTTCTGGCGCTCGCACCTGGACTCCATCCACTACTCCGAGGAGGAGAACCGCAGCCTCGCGGACACGGTGCGGGCGGCCGGCGGCGAGGTCATCCTCGACCAGCGGGTGCTGCCGCTGGGCTCCCAGCATCAGAAGTTCCTGGTGCTGCGCCACCCCGGACATCCGGAGCGGGACGCGGGGTTCTGCGGGGGCATCGACCTGTGCCACACCCGCCGCGACGACGCCGGGCACCTGGGCGATCCGCAGACGGTCTCGATGGGAGCGGTCTGGGGCGCGACGCCCGCGTGGCACGACCTCATGGTCGAGGTGGGCGGGCCCGCCGTCGGGGACCTCGAGGCGACTTTCCGCGAGCGCTGGGAGGATCCGACGCCTCCCTCGCTGGACCCGCTCTCGCGGATCCAGGCGCGCATCCACCGCGACGACCAGCACGCCGAGCCCCTCCCCCTGCAGGAGCCCGATCCGGCCCCCTCGGGCACGGTGGACGTGCAGGTGCTGCGCACCTACCCGCATAAGCGACCCCGCTTCCCCTTCGCGCCGTCGGGCGAGCGGAGCATCGCCCGCGCCTACGTGAAGGCGGTCCCGCGCGCCGAGCGGATCATCTACCTCGAGGACCAGTACATCTGGTCGCCCCAGGTGCTCTCGTGCTTCGCCGACGCGCTGCGCCAGCACCCCGGCACCCACCTGGTGATCGTCCTGTCGACCTTCACCACCGCTGACACGACGATCGCGAACGCGAGCGCCATGAGCTCGCGGAACGCCGCCCTGGAGCTGCTGCACGAGGCGGGCGGCGAGCGCGTCCATGTGTTCGGCATCGAGAACCACGAGGGCACGCCGGTGTACGTGCACTCCAAGGTGTGCCTCGTGGACGACGTCTGGATGACCGTGGGCTCGGACAACGTGAACCTGCGCTCCTGGACCTACGACACCGAGATCTCGTGCGCGCTCGTGGACCAGCAGGAGGACCCGCGCGAGCCCACGCGCCTGCGCTCCGACGACGACCTCGCCCGGGTCCTCCCCCGCGAGGTGCGCCTCGAGCTCGCGCGGGAGCACCTGGACCGGGCCGACGGGGACGACGCCGACCTCGTGGACCCGGACACCATGGTGCGGACGTTCGAGGAGAGCGCCGCGCGGCTCGACGCCTGGCACGACGGCGGGAAGCAGGGCCCGCGGCCCGCGGGGCGCCTGCGCCGGTACGTGCAGGCGCCGATCCCCGCACGCGAGCTGCCGCTGGGCCGGCTCGTCTACAGGATCGCCGACGACCCCGATGCGCGGCCCCGGCGGCTGCGCGGGACGGACTGGTTCTGATGGAAGCGCACGACGCGGCGCCCGATGCCGCGCTCCCCCTCGCCGAGTTCGCCTTCCCGGGTCCCCTGAGGGACCAGCTGGTCGGGGCGATCCTGTCCGGTGCGAAGACCGCGACCGCCTCGCTGCGGGAGGAGTACGTGCGCGAGGGCGCGGCCCTGCCCGTCGTCGGGGCCGAGGAGGCGGTGGTCGATTCCGACGAGCGCCCCGTCGCGGTGATCCGCACGACCGGCGTGCAGGTGGTGCGACTGGCCGACGTCACCGACGGCCACGCGCGCGCCGAGGGCGAGGGCCATCCCGACGCCGCGGCCTGGCGCGAGGGCCATGAGGAGTTCTGGGGCTCGGTCGAGTTCATCGCGGCCCTCGGGGAGCCCCAGATCGTGATCGACGACGACACCGAGGTGGTGTGCGAGACCTTCGAGGTCGTGCGCAGGCTCTGAGGCAGTCGGCCGGCCGATCTCGCCGGTGGTGGGGTGGAGTGCGGCGCGCTCAGCGCCCGAGCAGCCCATGCATCGTCGAGACGAACCGCTGCGCGTGGTCCTTCGTTCGCGTCGTCAGCACGATCTTCGTTCCGTCGCGCAGGTGCACGCGCAGCTTCCCCGACAGCAGGGTGGGCTTGTAATCGACGCGGACGACCTCCGCCGCCGGAGCCTGCTTGAGGATCTTCCACGAGCCGAACGCACGTCGGCGTGTGAGCACGACGCGTCGGTCGGTCGCCAGGAGGATCGGCGTGGTGTCGTTCTGGATGTCACCGACCTTCGTGTCGATGACGGTCTCCTCCGGATCGAGGACCCGCTCCGGCAGGTCGACGGTGAGCGCGTTCTTCACCTCGTCGTTCCTGTTCAGAACGGCGAAGAAGGTCTGCTCGGCATGCGTCGGATCGGCGAGGCTCACGGGGCCACCGTAGCGGGGGGGACGCGCCGGGCCGGGCCGGAAGGGGCCCGCGTGTTTCGTCGGCGTCAGCGCCGAGGGCGCTGAGCGCCATCCAGGAGGCCCCGCATGGTCGCGACGAAGCGCTCCGCATGGCCCTTCGTGGCGGTCGTCAGCGTGATGGCAGACCCGTCGCGCAGGTGCACGCGCAGCTTCCCCGACAACAGGGTGGGCTTGTAATCGACGCCGACGACCTCCGCCGCCGGCGCCTGCTCGAGGACCCTCCACGACCTGATGGCGCCCTCCTTCGCGAGGAGCACCCTCCTGTCGGTGGCGATCAGCAAGGGGTTCGTATCGGAGGTCGTGTCCCCGACCTTCACGTCGATCACGGTCTCGTCCGGATCGAGGATCTTCTCCGGGAGGTTCAGGTCCCACACGTCGCGCGGTTCGTCATTGCGCTGCATGACGGCGAAGAACGTCTGCTCGGCGTGTGTCGGGTCGGCGTGGTTCACGGGGTCACCGTAGCGCGGGCCGCATCGGCTTCCCGTGCCGAGCGCTCAGCTCGGTGCCGGCCCGCGCCCCTGGCGCAGCAGGCCCTCGAGCGTCTGCACGAAGGCCTGCGCCGACTCCGCTGCTCCCTTGCCCAGGCTGATCGGCTTCTGGTCCCGCACCTCGACCGTGACCGAGGCCGCCTTCAGAACCGTCCCTCCCGCGCTGCGCACGCCGGTGACCGACGGCGCCGCGGCCTCCCGCTGGGTGATCCAGCTCCCCGGCGCCTGCTCGCCCGCGAGCAGCACTCGGTGGTCGGTGAGCAGGAGCAGCTGATGCTCGCTCGACCACGTCGACCAGCCCTCGAAGACGCTGTGCACCCGCTCGCCCCGCGCGAGCAGCCCCTGCACCTCGGAGGGGACGGACGCGACCGTGGGGCCCCCGTCGGTCTCCGGCGGGGCGCCATTCACCGCGACGGCGTCCCTCTCCGCGGACCTTCCCGGCGCGCCACCAGCACGCAGCGCCTCGAGGGTGCGCAGCAGCTGGGCCGCGGCCTCGTGGTCGCCGATCTTCATCGTGACGGGCTTCTGCCCCTGCACCCCGATCTCCACGGACGCGGCCGTGAGCGTGCCGGTGACCTGTCGCCCTCCCAGCACCGCCGTCGCCGGCGCGTCGCGCATCGCCTTCCAGCGGCCCGGGATCGGCGCCTTGACCAGCAGCACCCGACGGTCCGTGAGCAGCAGCAGGTGCTCACTCGTGTAGTCGCGGTACCCGTCGGCGACGCAGTGGACCGTCTCCTCAGGCTCGAGCATCTCGTGCAGGCGACGATAGATCGACGGCTTCGCCGGGCGCCCGCGATAGGTGCGGTCGAGGGCGGCCAGCAGGGTGGTCTCGGCGGTCGTGGCGGTCACGGGCAACACCCTATGCAGAGCCTGTCGGGCGCTGATCGGAACGCCTCCCCGTCTCCTTCATGCCGTCGCGACGGCGGGCGACGCCGCCCGAGTCGTCCGTCAGGCCGCGCCGAGGCGCCGGGCCCGTCGGCGCTCGAGGGCGACGGCCAGCAGCACCGTGCCGATGCCCACGACCGCACCGATCGCTGATTCCGAGACGCGTGCGGCGAGCAGAGATCCCGCGGGCCGGGGGCTCGCCAGCTGCACCATCAGCAGGGCGAGCGGCGTGATGAACACCAGCCCCAGCGAGTAGTTGCGCAGCACGAACATCTCGGCGAGGAACTGCATGAGGATCACCCACACCAGCAGCTGCCAGGGCTGGCTGGGGAACGAGAGCAGGAACGCCGTCACGCCCACGCCCAGGGCGGTCCCGACGATCCGGTGCAGCCCGCGCTCCACCTGCAGGCGCCGGCCGGGCGCCGAGAGCGGGACGACGGCCGCGACCTGCGCCCAGTACGGGGACGGGATCCCCGTGAGGGAGGCGATGATGCCGCTGACCAGTGCGGCGAAGCCGTAGCGGGCGAACTCCTGGCGGCGCATCGCCCCCGTGATGCCCGAGGTGTCGGGGGCGGACGCGTCGACGTTCGCCTCCCCTGTCCAGCGAGCCAGGAATCCCAGGAGCACGCACCATCCGGCCGAGGCGCCGGCGATCAGGAGGGCGAGCCACCAGGGGGCGACCGACGGGGCGCTGGAGACCGCGGTGACCGCGAAGACGGGGAACACGGCCCCCGTCGGCCGCAGACCCTTGCTCATCACGAGCACCGAGCCGATCGCGGCGGCGAGAGCCCCGGCCACCGTGGTCAGGGCGAGGTGCATCCCGTGGCCGAGCACGTCCGCGGCCGCGAGCTGGGAGAGCAGGGCGCCGATGCCCACGCAGATCGTCAGCAGGACGCCCACGCGCACGTGGTGGTTCACGCGGATGGCGGTCGGCACGTACCGCGCGTAGATGGAGGTGAACCCGCCGAAGGAGGCGAACATCGCCCACTGGATGTGACCGCTCAGCAGCAGGATCACGAGCGGCGCCGCGAGCGAGACCGCGATCCTCACGGCCGGCGCGAGGTCGGCCCTGCCCGGACCGAGAGTGACCATGCTGCGGGCGGTCGAGGACACATGCCCGCTGAGGGACCGGGGATCGGGGAGAGAGGGGCGCACGGCTTTCCACGATAGGACGACTGGCCGCCTGCGGTCCCGGGTGTCCCGTCGATTGCCTCCAATCTCTCACGGGCCCTCCCGAGTGGGATGATGGGACTCCCCCTGCTCCCCGGTCGGCCCGCAGGTCGGCCAGGGGCGATTGCATTGCACCCCGTCCCTGCAGCGCGGTCCGTCCGCGTGACCACACACCCCGGAGGCGACGATGTCGTCCGCAGATCCCCGCCCCGTCGTCCCGTCCGATTCCTCCCCCGGCCCCGCCGGCTCCCCGCTGGTCGAGACCACCGGCATCGAGATCATCGCCGAGTCCGAGCGCACCGCGAAGCCCCACCAGCTGTTCTGGCCGTGGTTCGCCGCGAACGTCTCCGTGTTCGGCATGAGCTACGGCGCGTACGTGCTGGGCTTCGGCATCTCCTTCTGGCAGGCGGTCGTCGTCGCCGTGATCGGGGTCGTCGTCAGCTTCGCGCTGTGCGGCCTGATCGCGATCGCCGGCAAGCGCGGCAGCGCGCCCACGATGGTGCTCTCCCGCGCCGCGTTCGGCGTCCACGGCCAGAAGCTGCCCGGGATCATCTCGTGGCTCACCTCGATCGGCTGGGAGACCTCGCTCGCGATCTCCGCGGTGCTCGCCACCGCGACCGTGTTCCAGGCCCTGGGCCTCGCCTCCGGGACGACGGTGCTGGTCATCGCCACCCTCGTGATCGCGGCGATCATCGTGACCGCCTCGGTGCTGGGCTATCACACGATCATGCGGATCCAGTCGGTGCTGACCTGGGCGACCGGCGCGATGACGATCCTGTTCATGGTCCTCACGATCCCCCACATCCACCTCTCCGCGGTGACGGCGATCCCGGGCGGGAACGTGCAGAAGATGATCGGGGCGCTCGTGATGGTGATGACCGGCTTCGGTCTGGGCTGGATCAACATCGCGGCCGACTGGTCCCGCTACCAGCGCCGATCCGCATCCGACGGGGCGATCATCGCCTGGAACACGATCGGCGGCTCGGCCACCCCGGTGATCCTCGTGGTCTTCGGGCTGCTGCTCGCCGGCTCCGACGCCGACGTGATGGCGAAGATCGGCGACGACCCTGTCGGCACCCTCGTGACCCTGCTGCCGCTGTGGGCGCTGATCCCCTTCTGGATCGTCGCCGTGCTGACCCTCGTCTCCGGCGCGGTCAACGGCATCTACTCCTCGGGGCTCACGCTGCTGAGCCTGGGCATCCGCATCCCCCGCCCGGCCGCGGCGTTCGTCGACGGCGCGATCCTCACCGCGGGCACCATCTGGGTGGTCTTCTTCGCCGGCAGCTTCATCGGCCCCTTCCAGAGCTTCCTGGTCACGCTCGGGGTGCCGATCGCCTCCTGGGCCGGCATCCTCATCGCCGACGTGCTGACCCGACGCACCGACTACGACGAGGCGTCGCTGTTCGACGCCCGCGGACGCTACGGGGCCGTGGACTGGACCTCGATCGCGACCCTCGTGGTCACCTCGGCGCTGGGCTGGGGCCTCGTGGTCAACCAGTACTCCGACGCCTCGTACAACGACTGGCAGGGCTACCTGATCGAGCCGCTGGGCCTGGGCACCTTCATCGATGCGCCCGACGGCGCCTACTGGGACGGCCCGTGGGCGTACTCGAACCTGGGCGTGCTGCTCGCGCTCGTGCTGTCCTTCGCGGTCGCGATGGTGTTCCGCCGCCCGCGGATCCGCCAGCAGGAGGTCGGTCTCTCGCGCCGCGGGCGGTGAGGTGCGGGGCGCCCGGGTGCTCCGCGACGGGCGCCCAGGTCCTTCGGGATCGGCCAGAAGCGGCGTCGGGTCCGTGGTCTCGCGCGGGGGTGAGCACTACGCGTAGTCATAGGTCAGGTCACCTCATATATGGCACGTCACCCGACCTATGACTACGCGTAGTGACCGGGTGCCTCGGAGACCCCGGCAACCCGGCGGCGCCGCAGGGTCCGTGAGACATAGTCTGGGGCTCCGCTCGGCCGCGGTCATCGGCATCCCCGCGCGCCGTCCGCCCGACGACGAAGGAGTCCCATGACCTCGCAGCCCGTGCATCCGCACCCCGACGACTCCGTGTCCTCCCCCTCCCCCTGGCTCGTGGTCGTCGATCCGCAGCGGATCTTCGCCGACCCGTCCTCGAAGTGGTCCTCGCCGTTCTTCGACCAGGCGATGGAGCGGATCGCGCTCCTCGCCGCGCACGTGGGTCCCGAGCGCACGGTGGTGACCCGATGGCTGCCCACGGCCGACCGCTCGGGATCCTGGGCCGACTACTTCGCCGCCTGGCCCTTCGCCGACGTCGCGCCGGAGGATCCGCTGTACGACCTCGTCGGGGCCGCCCACGGCCTCACCGCGCACCCGACCGTGGACGAGCCCACGTTCGGCAAGTGGGGCGCCGGGCTCGAGAGCATCGTGGGACCGCACCCCGAGCTGCTGCTGACCGGCGTCTCGACCGACTGCTGCGTGCTGTCCACCGCCCTCGGGGCGGCCGACGCCGGGGCGCGCGTGCGCGTGGTGACCGACGCCTGCGCCGCCTCGACGGGCGAGAACGCCACGACGGCCCTGCAGGTCATGGGCCTGTACGCGCCGCAGGTCCGACTGACGACGTCCGCCGAGCTGCTGCAGGGTGCCGCCGGGTCATGGCAGGGTGAGCGCCAGAACTGATCGATCCGAGGAGGCACCGATGGCCAAGAAGGACGAGATCTTCATCGCCGGCGCCGCGGGCAAGCAGGTCGTGTGCGGGCACTGCGAGGGCAACCAGTTCCGCTCGCGGCGCGTGCTGCTGAACTCCGGCACCTCCGAGCTGTTCGGCTTCGCGGCCTTCAGCCCCGAGGCGATCGCGCTCGCCTGCGTGCAGTGCGGCAAGATGCAGGAGTTCGAGGACGGCCGCGTCGAGCTCGTGGCCGTCCAGGACTGACCGGGCCGGACCAGAGGATCGGAGGACACATGCCGATGGACAAGAAGCAGCTGCGCGCAGTGAGGGACAAGGTCGTCACGGCCTCCGCCGGTTCGACGCCCGTCGCCTGCTACCACTGCGGCGGCTGCCGCTTCCGCTGGCAGAAGATCGCACTCTCCTCGCGCGCCTCCTCGTACCTCGGCACAGAGGTGTTCGACGACGGCGCGATCGCGCTGGAGTGCGTGGACTGCGGCTGTCTCCTCGAGTTCCGCGAGGACCGCATCGAGCTCGCCCTGGCACCTTCGAGCACCCGACAGCGCAACTGAGCGAGGCGGGGCCGCACGCGCATGACCTGAACACGGCGGCGCCCCGAGGACCTGGTCCTCGGGGCGCCGTGGTCGGCGGGGGCCGACAGGGGGTGGGTCAGCGATCAGCTGCGGCCGTGGCCCTTGCCGTGGCCGGAGCCGCCCTTGCCCTTGCCGTGGCCCTTGCCGTGGCCCTTTCCGTTCCCGTGGCCCTTCCCGGGGCGGTTGCCGTCGTCGTGCTGCGTGCCGCCGGTGCCGGTGAACACTCCGTGCTGGACGATGCCCTCGGTGAGGTCGCCCGAGCCGGAGCCCGAGCCGCCGCCGTGCTTGAGGACGGTGCGGCGGTCGGCCTCGGGATCCGCAGCTCGCGAGACGTCGCGGGTCACGGCGAACCAGCCGTAGGCCGTGCCGTCCTTCAGGCCCTTCCAGGTGGCCTTCGCGTCCTCGCCCGACTCGTGCGTGACCTCGTCGATGGTCTTCGTCGTCGGGGTCAGGCCCATCATCGCGTCGGTCGTGAACGCGGTGGTGCGGCCGTCGAACTGAACGGGCACGCGGAAGTCGTCCTCACGGCCGTCGTACCGCCCCTTGGTGTCGTACTCGTGGGCCCCGAAGTTGTCGAGGTACGGGGAGTAGGTGTCGACGCTGACCTCGCCCTTGTCGAGGTCGAACTGGAGCAGGCGGAAGAAGCTCGCACCGAAGCGCAGGCCCGTGTCCTTGCCGTAGCCGCCCTCCTCGGTGAGGCCCAGCTCGTCGGAGCCGACCTCGTAGAACTGGTAGTCGGCGAGCAGCTCGGTGACGTCGTTGCCCTTCTGGCCCACGTCCTTGCGCACGCTGATGTTCACGCCGTGCTCGTGGCCCGAGAGCACCAGGTCCGCGTTCGGGCTCTTGGAGAGGACGCGGTCGTAGATGAGCTGGCCGTCGGCCGAGAACGGGCCCCCGCGGCCGTCGGGCGAGGACGAGGGCTTGAGGTAGGCGTGGGTGAGGACGATGCCGTTGCGGGTCGGGTACTTCGCGAGGATCCCCGCGGCCCAGTCGGCCTCCTCCTTCGTCACCGAGTAGCCGAGGTTGACGGTCACGAAGTCCTCGCCGCCCGCGCTGAACAGGTTGTAGGAGTTCGAGTTGTCGCCCTCCTTCCACGGGTGGTACTCCGCGCCCTCGGCCTTCCAGGAGGCCTTCTGCGCCTGCGCCTCGTAGCGCTCGGGGCCGAAGGTCTCGTTGAACAGGGTGTCGTCCTCCCCGCCCAGGTTGTCGTGGTTCCCGGGGATGGCGGCGTTGGGGATGCCGGTGTCCTCGAGGATCTTCTGAGCGCCGTCGGCGAACTGCATCTCCTTCTCGGGCACGGAGCGGTCGGTCGCGCCGGCGTTCCAGGACTCCACGACGTCGCCGGTGTGGGCGACGAAGGCGACCTTGCGCTCCTTGCCGTGCTCGGCGAGCCAGCGGTAGGAGTCCTCGTAGGCGTTCGCCCACTCGGTGCGCTCGGCCTCGGTGGGCCGCGCGGTCGCGCCCTGGGAGAGGTACTGGGTGTCGGTGATGTGCATGAGCGAGAAGTCGTAGTCGTCGGGGTCCTCGAAGGAGTCGTCGACGGGCTTGTCGAGATCGTCGGCGAAGGGATCCGTGCCCAGGACCAGCGTCTTGATGGTGCCGTGGTCGTCGTTGGCCTTCGCGGCGCTGCCGTCGAGCTCGACCTGGCCGTCGGAGGAGCCGCGCGAGGAGTCGAGCACCTCGTAGCGACCGGTCTCGGTGTTCAGGGCGAGCAGCTGCACGGCGCGCTCGGGGTCGACCTCACCGCGCCAGACGAGGCTCTGCCCCTCCTCGGAGAAGGGGATCTCGGTGGCGAGCGCGGGGATCTGGTCGGTCTTCTCGGTCTGGAGGGTGGTGCCGTCCGACGGGGAGAGCGAGTCCTTCGTCGCCTTCTCGTCGGAGAGCTTCACGTCGCCGTCCACGCCCTCCTTCTCGTCGAAGGCGGAGGCGGGGATCGTGCCGGTGCGGGAGTTCTTCGCCTGTGCGACGTCGCCCTGAAGGAAGGTGGTGCGCAGGGAGGCGCCGCTGGGGCTGGTGGCGCGGGCGGTGAGCGTGGCCTGGCCGCTGCCGCTGGACTGGGTGGTGCCGCCCGCCGTGGGGATGGTGGTGCTGGTGAAGGCGGTCGAGCCCTTCACCGCGGACCCCAGGGCGTCCTTCCCCGAGTAGCTGATGGTGTGGGTTCCGGCCTTGAGACCGGGGCCGACCTCGTCGCCGAGGGCGATCGGCTTCCCGTCGAGCTTCAGGCTGAGGTCTCCCGCGAGGAGGTCCTTGTTGTCGACGGTGCCCTGGAGGGTGGTGGGGCGGGTGAGCTGCTGTCTCTTAT